>CAZQRE010000050.1:0-6676 GCA_964595695.1 uncultured Dehalococcoidales bacterium | reverse complement strand
CTCTGGCAACCATTGTAGGCGTGCTTGTCGAGGTTCCGGTGATGCTGATCCTTGTCGCAATTGTTAATAGAACTCGTCACTGGTTCCCTGATTCTCAGAAGGCTCAAAGCTAAAAGCCCGATGGCAGAGTTCCACGGGCTTACCCGTGGAAGACTACATAGGCAAGATAGCAAGAGCTGACTATTCCAAGACAACAACCATCGCCTTTACCGCCGCCAGCAACAACTTTGAACTGGCCATTGCCGTGACCGTGGCGGTATTTGGCATCGGTTCGGGGCAGGCCTTCGCCGCTGTTATCGGACCGCTAGTGGAGGTGCCAGTGCTCATCAGCCTGGTAAACGTAGCTCTCTACTTTCAGCGAAAGTACTTTCGGCAAGAATTGCAGCCAGCGGTGATACTGGATCCAAAGGGCAAAAGTTAACCTCGGGTGCAGCCCTGGCTACAGTGGTTGGGCTTCTGACTGAGGTTCCGTTTATGCTCATTCTGGTGCAACTATGCAAAGCCACCAAGGGCACATTTCGCAGGAAACTGTAAACTAGTGAGGCAATGAAACTTCCCAAGGAGTCCTAAAAAGAGGACTAAACTATGTGTCGCTTAGCCGCGATAGATATAGAGGGGTTGGTTATCAGTTATGAGCCTTCCTTGCCGGGACAGCTCATCCCTTAGGTGCTTGGGCAGGGAAAACATCCCTTGATGGGTTAGCCCATCATAAAATTTCAGGTCAGTTAGTGACCGGGCTGAAAGCCTACTGTCTATCTCAGTAGCTGAAAGTAGAACCGGGTTAAGATTCAATGAAGCCAGGCAAAACCCCCACGGACCACCAAAGCAGGGAATATCTACCTGATAGGGACAAACTATAGGAAAAACGCTTTTCAGCGTGTTACTTACTGCGCTAAAGTTTAATAAATCCATCCAACTTGCCGACCCGGCTTGAACACAAATAATCCCGTTACTGGTAAGCCGGTCTCGGACCAGCTGATAGAATTCCTGGGTATAGAGCAAATAAGCTGGACCTTCCTCTATAGGGTCAGGTAAATCAATAATCATTATGTCAAATGCTTCGCCACATTTAGCTAGATAATCTCTGGCATCAGTATGGTATAGTTCGGTTCGTTTATCTTCAAAACAGCCCAGGCTATGGTCAGGCAGGTATTTTTTGCAGATAGCTATTACCTCTTCATCAATGTCAACCATCACTGCCCTCTTTACCGTATTATGAGACAATACCTCCCTCAGGGTGGCGCCTTCACCACCGCCGGCGATAAATACTGTCTCAGGGCAGGGATGAGTTATCATCGCTGGCTGAACCAGAGCCTGGTGATAGATAAACTCATCAACCTCACTGGATTGAACCTTGCCATCCAGCACCAAACACTTACCGAAAGCACCACTACGAATAATTTCGGCAGATTGGAACTTCGTCTGCCCGGTATACAGAATCTCTTCGATGCTGTGCAGTTGAATTAAATTTTGGTTTACTCTATCGTAAAACCATTTATCAGGGTCAGTATCCATAACTTTTATCCCAAACCACTCTACTAAGTATCTAAAATCCCTCTTTGTATCTCTATTATAGAGTGGCTTTTGCTACCAAGCTTCTCTATAAGTATCTCTGCTGCCTTCTGTGGTTGAACAGAATTACCACAGGTAAAGATATCAGCGGCAGCATAACCATATTCTGGCCAGGTATGAATAAATAGGTGAGATTCAGCAATAATCACCACCCCGCTTACCCCTTGAGGATTAAACTGGTGAAAAGATTCCCCTAATACTATAGCTCCGGCCTCAGTTGCTGCCGCTAGCAGACTACTTTTGAGAAAGCTCAAGTCATTTAAAACCTCCTTATCGCAGTCCTTCAGCTCCAAAAGTAAATGTTTGCCTAGTGCATTCAATCACCTGCCCTCCTTAGAAGATTTAGTCAGCTCCTGGTCTCTAAGCTAAACCAGGCAACTCCTAGTATAGCCGAACGGCAAACCAAATTGTATAACATATACCTACTTTTAGCAACATCCCCACTCGAGTGTTGCAATAACCAGATTAAAGTGGTATAATAAATTAATAATAGATTGACCTTTAAGCTGGTCCAGCGAGGCTGGCAAGGGGAAGTAAAGACAGTTAAGAGCAAGGCCTCTTGCCGGCAAAGGTAAGAGGTTATTTTTATGTCCAAAAAAAATATAATGACCCCAGAGGATATCAGGCGAACCCTGGCTCGTATTGCCCACGAAATCATAGAACGAAACAAAGCTATTGAGCACCTGATACTGGTTGGTATACACACTCGAGGTGTGCCTCTGGCTAAGCGGCTGGCTGCCAATATAGAAGACTTTGAGGGATTAAAAATACCGGTTGGTGCTTTGGACATTAGCCTGTATCGAGATGACCTTGCCTCGCTAAATCTACAACCCATTATCCACCGCACTGACATTCCTACTAGTATTGATGGCAAATCCATAGTGTTAGTTGATGATGTTCTATATACTGGACGCAGCACCCGTGCCGCCATGGATGCTCTTATTGACCTGGGGCGACCCCAGTCGATTCAATTAGCTGTACTTATAGACCGTGGCCACCGTGAGCTACCGATACGGGCTGACTATGTAGGTAAGAACATACCAAGTTCCAGATGTGAGAAAATACAGATTCAACTTGAGGAAACCGACGGCATAGATGAGGTAGCCATTGTAAATGTAGCCGAGCCCACTCTCTCACGGGAGAA
Source organism: uncultured Dehalococcoidales bacterium (assembly GCA_964595695.1). GTDB lineage: Bacteria > Chloroflexota > Dehalococcoidia > Dehalococcoidales > DAOVUZ01 > DAOVUZ01. The sequence goes on along the minus strand of CAZQRE010000050.1, from coordinate 3,960 downwards.
TAGGGGAAGGTAAGTTATTTCAAAGGGAGCTAGCATGAGCCTGGTAAATAGAAATCTGGTGACCGTAGACGATTTATCCAATGGGGAAATCGAGGCGCTGTTTTCCCTGGCAGACGAAATGTCAGACTCGATAAGTGACCGGTCTAGTGTATGCCAGGGCAAGATTATGGCGAGTCTATTTTTTGAGCCGAGCACCAGGACACGGTTATCGTTCGAGGCGGCGATGCTCAGACTTGGGGGCAGTGTCATAAGTGCGGTTGATATAGGGGCAACCTCTCTAGCCAAAGGGGAAAGCATTGCTGATATGGCGAGAGTGGTCGGCAGTTATGCCGATATCATCGTCATCAGGCACCCATGGGAAGGAGCGGCTAAGGTAGTTGCTGACTACGCTGGTGTCCCGGTAATAAATGCTGGTGACGGAAGCCATGAACACCCAACCCAGACCTTGTGTGACCTTTACACCATCAAGAAGGAGAAGCAGACCATCGAGGGGCTAAATATTGCCCTATGTGGAGACCTGAAACACGGGCGAACCATACATTCACTAACCTATGCTCTAGCTAGGTTCGGGGCGACTATCCATTTTCGTCCTGGCCCAGGCCTCGAGCTTCCAGAGCATGTTAAAAGGAAACTAACCACAGAATACACAGGTAGGCTGGAAAGTTATGACAATCTGAGCGATATAGCGAAGGTAAGACTTTTCCCCCTGGATGCTATATACATGACCCCAAGCAAGCCGCACCAACTGGCAAACATACCTGACGTTAGTCTTCAGCTCGAGCTGAAGGCAGGGGTTGATGCCCTTTATATTACCAGGCTTCAGAAGGAAAGACTTATGGCTACAGCCGAAGGCCAGGACTTGAAGATAGATTATCCAGTAGTAGATAGTAAATTCCTTAAAGGGAAAGAGTTCAAGAGAACGCTTGTTATGCATCCGTTACCACGTGTCGGCGAGTTAGCCTATGAAGTGGATGCTGACCCCAGGAGTATGTACTTTAAGCAAGCTGCTCGTGGGGTGCCTATTAGAATGGCGCTCATAGCCCTCCTGTTAGGAGCTAAGGAGGTTTCTATTGCTAAAGAAGATGATTCCTTTGTCCATAAAATGGACTATCCTATTTATAGACGCAATTTTGGGGTCAAGTGCCAAAATCTAAACTGTGTGTCATTTAACGAGGCAAGGTATATAAAGCCTGAATTCAAAATAGTAGACAGCCAGCCTTTAACCTTAAGATGCGTCTACTGCGAATACGAGGTTCAGCCAAGCTACATCGCCAGTTCTGACTGGCATGAAGGAAGGACAGATACCAAAAAATACCATAGTGCTGACAGCCATTGGATTCGAAAAATTAAACCGGAGAACCTGATTATTTTTGGTTCGGGAAGCGAAGCCGAGGCTCACGGTTTCAAGCCCAGCTACTACGCCAGAAAGCGTGACTTGAGATAATGATAATGAAGCCTTTACTTATCCAGGGCGGTCATATAATTGACCTCAGCCTGGGGATAGATGAAATTGGCAGTTTGCTTATCACTGAAGGCAAAATCTCATGGCTGGGCAGGGGAGAAATAACCCCGCCCCAGCCAGACTATGATATCGTTCATGCCCAAGGGCTAATTGTCTGCCCTGGATTTATCGACCTCCACTGTCATCTTAGACAGCCAGGGTTTGAGGAGAAGGAGACTATTGCCACTGGAACCCGAGCCGCGGCTAGAGGCGGCTTTACTACCATCTGTTGCATGCCCAATACCAACCCACCCCTGGATAATCGGGCTACCATAGATTATGTAAAAACAAAGGCAGCCACAGAGGGTATGGTTCGGGTTCTGCCTATAGGTTGTATCTCCAAGGGTAGAAAGGGAGAGGAGTTGACCCCGATGTCGGAGCTAGCTTCAGCCGGGGTGATTGCCTTTAGTGACGATGGTCAGCCAGTTATGGATTCAGGCCTTATGCGACAGGCATTAGAGTATAGCTGTGCCTTCAGCTTGCTTATCATCGACCATTGCGAGGATACAGCCCTCACCGAGGGCGGGCAGATGAATGAAGGTATAATATCAACCAGGCTTGGTTTTCAGGGCATACCGGCAGCAGCTGAGGAGATTATGGTCGCTCGTGACCTGGCTCTGGCCCAACTGACCGGGGGTCGACTGCATATTGCTCATGTCAGTACTGAAGGCTCGGTTGAGCTTATCCGTCGTGCCAAGGAGAAAGGTATTCAGGTTACTGCCGAGGTCACGCCGCACCATCTGACCCTGACCGAGGAGAGGGTTACCGTCTATGATACCTACACCAAAGTAAATCCACCCCTGAGAACTAAACGGGACACTCAAGCCTTAATCCAGGGTCTCAGGGAAAATGTAATTGATATTATTGCTACTGACCATGCCCCTCACAGTGAAGCCGAAAAACGGTGCGAATTTGCCCTCGCCCCCTTTGGTATCAGTGGTTTTGAAACTGCCCTGGGCAATCTTATGAGCCTGGTGCACAATGGGCAGCTAACCCTGGCTACTCTTGTCTCCAAGCTCACCTGCGAACCATCCAGGATTATCGGTGATAAATATGGGGAACTGGGGACGCTGGCTATTGGTGCCCCGGCTGATGTAACTATCATTGACCCTAACTTGGAGTGGGTAGTAGACGCCAGAGCTTTTGCCTCCAAGGGCCAGAATACCCCCCTGGCTGGTTCTACGCTCAAAGGTAAGGTAGTGGCAACCATATCTGAGGGGAAGCTAGTCTATAAGGACGATTCTATTAAGCTGAGTAATAACTTGGTGAAAACATAAAAGGGGAGTTGGAGAGAGGCTTCGCCTCTCTCACATAACTAATTCCCCTTCTGAGGGGGAAAATATAAAAGGGGAGTTTAAGAGGGGCGAAGCCCCTCTTCAGAGAAAAAATCTTCCCCTTCCCCTTATCAAGGGGAAGGGGATAAAGGGGATAGGGTTGATAAGATGACTAAAAAAGCAATATTAGTTCTGGAAGACGGCTCAGTCTATGAAGGCTACTCCTTCGGTGCTGAGGCCAATACCTATGGTGAGGTAGTATTCAATACCAGCATGATGGGCTATCAGGAGATGCTGACCGACCCTTCTTATGCCGGGCAGATTGTAGTTCCCACCTATCCCCTTATTGGCAACTACGGTATAAATGAGCAGGACTTTGAATCAAACAAAATTCAGGTAAAAGGCTTTGTGGTCAGAGAGGAATGCCAACAGCCCAATCACTATCTGAGCACCAAGACTATTCACCAATATTTAGCCGAAAGCGGCATCCCTGGAATAAGTGGTGTGGATACCCGGGCTATCACCCGCAAACTGCGCTCGTCTGGGGTGATGATGGGCATTATTACCAGTGATAAAACCCCTCAACAGGCTCTGGAACAATTGCCGACGCTGCCGAGCTATAGCTCGACTGATTTTGTAAAACAGGTAACTACTGGCCTCCCCTACCAGTGGCAGCCGGAGCCAGCTAAAGAAGTTCAGCAATCGTTATGTAAAGTAATTGTCCTGGATTGCGGCTTAAAATACAGCATCCTCCGCATCCTGAGTGGTATGGATTGCACGCTCACTGTAGTCCCCTGCACCATGCCTGCTGATGAAATCCTTAACTTGAAACCAGATGGTATTCTTCTATCCCCCGGTCCGGGTAATCCGGAGATTCTGGATTACATAGTTGACACGGTTAAGGAACTGATTGGCAAGAAGCCAATGATGGGTATCTGTATGGGACACCTTATTCTGGGCAGGGCATTTGGTGCCAGGACCTTCAAGCTAAAGTTTGGTCACCGTGGGGCTAACCACCCCGTCCGAGACCTAGCCACCGGTAAAATCCATATCACCGCTCAAAACCACGGCTATGCCGTTGACCCTGATAGCCTTAAAGATGGACTGGAGGTCAGCCATATTAATCTGAATGACGGCACGGTGGAGGGCTTACGCCACAAGGAACTACCTATCTTTTCCATCCAA
>CAZQRE010000049.1:0-6794 GCA_964595695.1 uncultured Dehalococcoidales bacterium | reverse complement strand
TGCGGGTGGAGGCTTGTGGCATCTGCGGCAGTGATGTAATGGAATGGTATCGCCGTGACCGGGTGCCCCTGGTGCTGGGTCATGAGATTGGCGGTCAGATTGTGGCGGTAGGCGATGGGGTGGAGGGCTACAAAGAGAACGACCGTATCACCGCTGCCCATCATGTTCCCTGTAACCAATGTCATTACTGCCTGAGTGGGCATCACACCGTCTGCGATACCCTTCGCCAGACGAATTTTGACCCCGGTGGCTTTGCCGAATACATTCGGTTACCAGCCATCAATGTGGAACGTGGGGTGTTTCTGCTACCCGACGAGGTCTCTTATGAGCAGGCGACTTTTATCGAACCGCTAGCCTGTATCCTGCGTGGACAAAGGCTGGCACACATGCCACCAGGTCACAGCGTGCTCATTATCGGCAGCGGCATTGCCGGGCTGCTCCACGTGCAGTTAGCCCGCACCCTGGGGGCAGGTTGTGTAGTGGCGACAGATGTCGTTGACTACCGGCTAAAGGCAGCACGACAGTTCGGTGCTGAGGCTACGTTCCACGCTGAAGACGACTTACCCACCCGGCTGCGTCAGGTTAACCAGGGTCGCCTCGCCGACCTGGTGATAGTATGCACCGGCGCCAAATCAGCCATTACCCAGGCACTGCAATCGGTAGCGCGTGGGGGCACTGTTCTCTTCTTTGCACCAACAGCTCCCGGCGTCACCATCCCACTCTCCATAAATGACCTTTTCTGGCGTAACGACATAACCCTCACTACCTCCTACGCTGGCAGCCCTGCGGATTATGCGGCGGCGTTAGAATTGCTCCGCACTCGCCGTGTTCATGTAGATGAGATGATAACGCATCGGCTGAGTCTGGAGGAGACGAGTCTTGGCTTCCAGCTTGTTGCCGACGCCCAGAACTCCATCAAGGTGATTATCGAGCCACAGAGGTAGCTAGAAAGGAGCTATAAAAGAGAAAAAGCTCAATAAAACTTACCCTATGCTTTCATAGAAGGAGGTAAATTCAATGGCAGCAAAGGCTTTTGTTCTAATTGAAACCGCTGTGGGCAGAACTAAGGAAGTGGCTACTGCTCTCAGACGACTAGAAGGGGTGAAATCAGTTGACCCTGTGACCGGACCGTATGATGTTATTGCTATAATAGAAGCCGAAACCCTGAACGATATTGGTGACATAGTTACCGAAAAAATCCACCCCACCGCTGGCATTTCCAGAACAGTGACCTGCCTGGCAATATAGTCCAGCTAAACCCGGTCACCTTTTAGACTTCAAAACTGAATAAGCCAAAGCTAACCAAGCGAGGAAAATAAACATATAGGTTAGCTCTAGATTTGAGTCATGGCTTCTAGCTTGGTCGATACTTCATGTATAGTCTCTATGGCGGTAGAAGCACCGGCAGTTATACCTATATGGCACTGACCTTGAAGCCAGGATGGTTGAATTTCCCCTGCCGTTTCCACCAGATATGTTTTAGTCGCCATAGAACATAACTGGGCAAGACAATTGGTATTGGCACTATTATGACCACCAATAACCAGCATCAAGTCCACTCTATTAGCCAGTTCCAGGGCGGCTGCCTGCCGTTTTCTAATATCATGACATATAGTATCAATAATGCGTAGCTCAGAGTCCTTAGTCAGGGTAGAATCAATAAGCCTCTTTACAAATTGGGTAAAATGAGCTGGTATCTGGGTCGTCTGGGATAAAACGCCTAAACGGCGAGGTAGATTATTAAAGCTGGCGATAAGCCTCTCGTCCAGAGTAACCGTCCCCCTACCCTTAGCCCAGCCAAGAACGCCCTTGACCTCAGGGTGGTCAACATCACCATATATAATAACAAAAAAGCCAGACTCAGCTAATCTCTGAGCCGTAATCTGGGCTCGGTGAACAAAGGGGCAAGTAGTATTAATTATGTCAATATGCCGAGCCCGAATCTCCTCCTCTAGTTGTGGGCTTACTCCGTGAGAGCCAATGGCCACAGTGTCACCCTGTATATCCTCCACATCATTGGCTATCCTAACCCCAATCTCAGCCAGTCTTTGTAGCACCTGCTGGTTATGCACTACTGCCCCCAGTGTTTCCACCCCACCACGCTCACGGGCAACCTTTTCCAGGATATTAATGGCTCGCCTCACGCCAAAGCAAAACCCTATTCCAGCCGCTCTTTCAATTCTCATCCCGCCTAATTTCCAGCGCATAATTTCCCCGATATTCTGGGGGGAGGAGTCCAGCAATTCGCCCCATTATGAAATTGGTAAGCTCATCCATCTCCACTTTAGTCAATCTACTATTAACCGACGGTAGATAGAAAAGGTGACCGATATTAACCGTTATCACCGGGCGACGCAGTATCCAGGCGACACCCTTAATCTTTTCTGTGCCAGTAATGCCTACCGGAAGAATAGGGACACCACTACGCAAGGCAATTAGCGCCGAGCCAGAGAAAGCAGGCTGCAACTGGGTATTGAGACTCCTCTTTCCCTCAGGGAACATAACTAAGGCCAGACCCTGCGCCAAAAACTGGTCTGCTTGGCGCAGTGCCTCCCTATCCAGTCGTCCCCTGTGCACCGGAAAGGCGCCAAAACTGCGAGTAAAGTAGCTTGAGAGTCGGGAACGAAATAGCTCCTCTTTAGCCATAAATACCACTTTTCGACTAAGGCTAACACCAAGTAGAGGAGGGTCAGCTAGATTAAGGTGATTAGCAACAACTAGCAGCGGTCCTTCAGCAGGGACATTCTCTCTACCCCTCACCCTCCAACGAGTCAGGAGTAGCAACGCCAGCCTCATTAATAGCCTGCCCATATAATAGAACCAAGGCACTACCCTGCCTCCACAAAGCCGATACTTGCCGATTATAACCCATAGCTGAGGGTAAAGACAAACCTTGATTAAACTGTTTACCAACCCCTCACCCTTTATCCCTCTCCCCTTCATAAGGGGAGAGGGAAGGAATTATGATATGAACATCTTCTTATCATGGCTTCGCCCCTTTTAATCCCTTTACTAAGCAACCTCCGTTTAGAGGTCGTTTATCAAGGGAAGTTTGAAGGGGCTTCGCCCCTTCAAACGTAATCACCTCCCCCTCATGCAAAGAAGATATTCCTATTGTGGAGAGGGGGACCAAGGGGGTGAGGTTGATACACAGCCTTGATTAAGCTTACGTTTTACTCCATAATAATAAAATATGAAAAGACTAAGTATTGGTAAAATAAGAGGGCTACAACAGATTGCCACTCCAGATGGCATCTTTACTATTTGCGCTATGGACCACCGTGGCTCCTTACGCAACATGATTGATGAAGAGCACCCGGGAGAAGTCAACTATGAAGAAATGGTTGAGCGCAAGCTGGAGCTATGCTCTAGTCTAGCTGGGTATACCAGTGCCGTGCTACTTGACCCCATATTTGGTGCTGCCCAGTGCCTTAGCCACGGCGTCTTACCCAATGATACCGGCCTCCTGGTTAGTATAGAAGCCTCTGGCTACTCCGGAGGAAAGGAAGACCGCATAACCAAGTTGCTGGACGGATGGAATGTGGAGAAGATTAAGCGAATGGGTGCCTCAGCAGTAAAGATTCTAGTCTATTATCGACCAGATTTAACCGAGCTGGCAAACAAGCAATTGGACACAGTCAATGCCGTAGCCATGGAATGTATAAAATATGACCTGCCTTTTCTAGTTGAACCAATGAGCTATCCTATAGGTGATGAAATTAGTAATCCAGCGGAGTTTGCTGCCGTAAAAGAACAGCTAGTGATTAAAACTGCCCGGGATATCACCGCCCTACCAATAGATGTGCTAAAGGCTGAGTTCCCTGCTGACCTGGGCTATAAAAGGGATAAGTCTGAGCTCATCAACCTCTGTCACCAGCTAGATATATCGTCCCGGGTTCCATGGGTCATCCTAAGCGCCGGTGTCGACTTTGAAGTTTTCTGCCAGCAGGTCGAAATCGCCTGCCGGGCTGGAGCCTCGGGCTTTCTAGGTGGTCGTGCTATCTGGCAAGAGGCAATGTATATTGACAATGCCCGAGAAAGGAGTCAATATCTATCAACGGTAGGGGCGGATAGGCTAAAAAGACTGACCGAAATAGCTAACAAATACGCTGTGCCCTGGTACAGGAAGCTTGGGTTATCCACCCATGAGCTGGGGCACACATCAAAAAGGTGGTATGAGGAATACTAAAATTGGAGGGGTGCTATGATTGCTACTATAACTCTCAATCCCTGCCTGGATGAGAGTATTATTGTCCATGGACTGAAGGTAGATGAGACTAACCGATGGACTAGTTTGCGTCGCTATGCCGGTGGCAAAGGCATAGGTGTATCACGGGCTATCCACGAGATGGGTGGCAGAAGCACAGCTTATGGATTCATTGGTGGACCCGATGGCAGACAACTAGAAATATTGCTCGATGAAGAAGGGGTGCTATTTAGCTTCACCCCTATTGAGCAGGAAACGCGCACCAATGTTATTATCACTGATACCTTGACCTCCCAGCAGACAAGGATTGATGCCCCCGGTCCACATATCTCAAAAAAAGAGCTGGAAAGATTCCACAGGAAAATCGGGGAAATCTATCCCCAACCAGATTTAATAGTGGTTGGCGGTAGTATACCGCCCGGGGTGCCGGTTAATATCTATTATGACATAGTCCTGGAAGCTAAAGGCTACGGGGTAAGAAGTATCCTAGATTCTGATGGTCAGTGGCTAAAGGAGGGAATAAAGGCTAAGCCCTGCCTCATCAAACCTAATGTCCACGAGGCTGAAGAACTGCTTGAGATAGAACTCCCTACCGAAGAAGCAATTATCAAGGCATCCCTTAACCTGGTTGAGATGGATATTGAAATAGTAGTTATCTCCAGGGGGAAAGAGGGCATTATTGCTGCCACCAAGGAGAGAATTTTTAAGGCAGTCCCACCCCAGGTAAAGGTGCAAAGTTCTGTGGGAGCCGGCGATTGCACTATAGCTGGGCTTGCCTTAAAGCTAGCTAAAAGAGAGCCGCTGATAGAAGCCTGCCGGCTGGCGGTAGCTATGGGTACCGCTGCCGTGTTGACCCTAGGCACCGAACTATGCCATCGGGCTGATGTGGAAAGGCTGCTACCCCAAATCAAGGTCTGGGAGATGCCAACCAAAGAGCAGGCTAAAACCTTCTTTAGCGCCAATAAATAACGCTCAGACCTAGCCGACTCCTATTTTTCCTTTGACCACCATCGTCCGAAGCGCCGTGCCAATCTATTTCCTCCCCATCTGTGCCTATATGGTGGCTCCTCACCTATTTCAGTGGTAGTCTCTCCTTCAATCAAGCGTATGTAGATGGCATCGGCTATCTCTTTATCTACCGCAAACTGCGTTTGGCGAGCTTGAAAGACATAAGAGGGGAAGCTCTGAATAAGGATTATGGGTGCTCCGGGAAGGATGCCCATAGCCATCAATTTCTGAAGTTTGCTCGACTCTGGTGCATAGATATAGGCTACCTTGCCTTTTTGTCCCTGAGCTAGCTGTGAAAGGGGAGCAACAACTTTTTGCGCCTGCGTTTGTTCCTCTTGGCAGCACCTTCCTGGTGGTATCGGCTTGCCGTGGGGGCAGACCTTAGGATGCCCCAACAAACTACAGATACTTTCATCCAGCCCTCGGTCAAGCAAATGCTCAAATTTGCACGCCTTCTCATGGATGAGCATATCTCCAGTACCCAGAACGTCAGCCAGTAGACGCTCGGCTAGTCGGTGCCTCCTAACCACACTTCTCGCCTCAGGTCGTCCCTTGCTAGTCAATCTGACCCGGTTATCTGAGATGGAAATATAGCCAGCCTTGAGCAATTGCTCTATGGGCTTCTTCATCCCCCTCAAATCGTCTAAGGAGAGGATATCTTCCTTCTCCTCCTCAGTGTGAATCCACAGCGTCTCCAGGAGTTCTTCAGCTTTTTCCTCTGGTTCCATTGCCTCGCCTCCTCCAGGCCTTTAAGACCCTTATTAGTTTCGGTTCTTCAGGCACATCATAGCCACAGTTAGGACACCTCACCATGTGGCAAGCTCCAGCCAGTGGGCACCCCTTACAGGCGGCCTTACCATTCTCTTCCCGGAATTGGTAGCCACAAAGAGGGCACTTCATAGTGATACCCCCAGGGTGGTGAGGACCAAATTAAGGATGAATCCCACCAAAAAGGCGAAGGGAAAGATAAACAGGGCGATGACCAGCGCCGTTCTTATTCCCCTTTCTTTCAACATCACCGAGAACTGAGCAATGCAGGGGATGAAAAGGGTGAGGGTAACCGCCGCCACCACCAGTGGTATCCCTAATATCACCCCTGAGCTATGCAGGTCATATAGTCCGGCAGCTCCAAAATCTCGCCTGAAGAAGCCGTAGAGAAAGACAAGAGCAGTTTCTGAAGGCAGCCCAATGAACCTAACCACGGGCTCAAGCCCATTGATGGCAAGGGCAAGCAACCCCGTCTTGTCCCCAGCCCAGAGCAAGATGCTGGCAAGGATGAAAATAGGGAAAACCTCAAAAAAGTACCATTGCAGCCGGGTATAGGTTTTGACCAGCACGTTGGATATTTTTGGCAGCCTAAGTGGCGGCACTTCCATATAGAAGCTGGCTCTCTCTCCAGGGATAACCTTAGATGCCAGGTAGCCGACAAGTAAAAATACCAGGGCTACCACCCCAACCCAGATGAGGAGAGCCAGCCCATTACCCGACAAAATGGCGAAAATAACCCCCAATTGGGCTGAGCAGGGAATGGCTAAAGCCAGGAGAAGGGTGGCGATAACCCTCTCCCGCTTTGTCTCCT
>CAZQRE010000048.1:0-6922 GCA_964595695.1 uncultured Dehalococcoidales bacterium | reverse complement strand
CTCCTGGTCTCCCTAGACCAGCTTCTTCGTAACAATCTCATTAAAACGAGCGGCAACTAGCCCGAACTTCAGCCCCTTCCCCAGTAACACACCTTCAATAACTTTGCTCATTACTTCCTCCTTGTTATGAGATTGTTTAATTAACCCTATCCCCTTAAACTTGTTCTTTAGAATTCAGTAGTCAGGATTCAGTAGCCCCCTACCGACTACTGGCTTCTGGCTACTGCTTTCCCGCCCCTTCAAGCTACCCTTACCAACGCCTTTTTATAGCTATCTTAACTATCGGCAGGGCTCGGTATTTCTAAGCGATGACCTAATTTTTTCTGCTTTGTCTCCAGGTAATGGAGGTTATATGGATTGGGAGTAGTGATAATAGGCACTGTCTCCACTACCTTTAGCCCATAACCTTCCAAGGCTACTACCTTTTTGGGATTGTTGGTAAGCAGCCGAATGCTGTGTAAACCCAGCTCAGCCAGGATTTGAGCACCTATGCCGTAGTCGCGCAGGTCTGGAGCAAAGCCCAGGGATAGATTAGCCTCCACAGTGTCCAGTCCTTCATCCTGGAGGGCGTAGGCACGAATCTTGTTATGGAAGCCAATGCCTCGCCCCTCCTGCCTCATATACAGGAAAACACCCCGCCCCTCCTCGGCAATACTCTGCATCGCCAGAGCAACCTGCTCACCACAATCACAACGAAGACTACCAAATACATCGCCGGTAACACACTCACTATGAACTCGGACTAACACCGGCTCCTCAGTGGATATATCTCCCATGACCAGGGCTAGGTGTTCATCAGGGTCTATATCACTTTTATAGGCAATAGCAGTAAACTCACCGTAATTTGTGGGCAACTTAGCCTCAGCGACTCGGTGCACCAGCCTTTCATGACGGAGGCGATAAGCAATAAGGTCAGCCACAGTTACAATCTTAATCCCATACTTTTCTGACATTGCCTCAAGCTGAGGTAACCGTGCCATAGAACCATCTTCATTCATAATTTCACAGATAACCCCTGCCGGATAAAGGTTAGCTAGCTTGGCAAAATCAACTATAGCCTCGGTATGTCCTGCCCGGGCCAGGACACCACCTTCTCTAGCCCGCAGGGGAAACATATGCCCCGGCTGGACTATATCCTCAGCCGTAGTTGCCGGGTCAATTACTGCTTTTATTGTCTCGGCTCTATCTGCGGCTGAAATGCCGGTGCTTACCCTATGTTTAGCCTCAATAGACACGGTAAAGGCGGTAGAAAACTTTGAGGTATTCTCCCCTACCATCAGGGGAATCCTCAATTCGTCTAATCGCTTACCTATTATAGGCAGGCAAATCAATCCCCTGGCATGCAGTGCCATAAAGTTAATATCTTCAGCCGTAACCTTCTCAGCGGCTAGGGCTAGGTCACCTTCATTTTCTCTATTCTCATCATCAACGATAATGATAAACTTGCCTGCCTTTATGTCCTCAATAGCCTCAGGAATGTTTAATAGCCCCATCTTTACCCCTCAAAAATAAATTAGATTAACCGGCTAAAAAGCCGTGCTCCTGTAGAAAATCAACAGTTATACCCGTGCTCTGAGCCCGGCTCAGCTGTTCCACATATTTGGCAATAATATCCACCTCCAGATTAACCAGGTCTCCTACCTGCCGACTACCCAGCGTAGTATGTTCCCGGGTATAATCAACAACCGAAACCTGAAACGAGCTAGCATCCTTAGTCATTGTGGTTAGACTAACCCCATCGACAGCCACAAAACCTTTCTCCACTATATAGCGCATCACTTCAGGGGCAGCTTCAAACCTAATGAGCATCGCCCTACCCTGCCATCTAATTAAGGCTACCCTTCCGGTGTCATCCACATGCCCCGGCACCAGATGCCCACCCATGCGCCCACCCAGGGCTAGAGGTCGCTCCAGATTAACTCTATCCCCGGTGTGAAGTAGACCAAGATTAGTCCGCTTTAATGTTTCTGTCATTATGTCAACTGAAAACGAACTGGTATCAAAATTGGTTACTGTCAGGCATACCCCATTAACAGCAATGCTTCCCCCAGGCTCCATTTCTTGAAGGACATCGCTGGCGGCGATAATAAGATTTCCAGGTTGTGCTGAAATAACCCTACCTACCTCTTCTATAATCCCGGTAAACACATACGCTCCTTAGATAAAATTAGCTAAGTAGCAAAGTTAAATCCTAGCCACCCCTGTTTTTTGCCGTCACATATCCGCAAACCATCAAATCTTCACCAAGCCTTTCAATACTAACCCGCTCTAATTTAAGTGAGTCTACCACTTTATCAACCCCTTTACCCTCAGCAGCCGTCTTGGCTTCCTTCCCGCCAATGATAATAGGGGCAATAAAGGCAATAATCTTATCTACGAGCCCACAGTCAAACAGAGAACCAATAAGAGTCCCGCCACCCTCGACTAAAACACTGGTAATTCCCTGCTCACCTAATGCCCTTAGCAACTTTTCTAAATCTACCATCCCTTCTGCTGAAGGCAATTCTAATAGTTCAGCACCAACCTCAGCACAGGCTGTTTTCTCCTCTGGCTTAACCAACCTGCCCAGCGCCAGAAGTGCCTTACCTGGCTGACTAAACACGCGAGCAGTTAATGGTGTGCGTCCTCTACTATCGACAATTACCCGGAGCGGCTGCTTTCTGGCTGTTCCTCCCTTGCCACCACAACACCTAGCCGTAAGTTGAGGGTCATCAACCAGAACAGTATTTACCCCCGCCATAATAGCATCAGTGGCATAACGCAAATTATGAACATACCGCCTGGCTTCACCACCGCTAATCCACTTAGAATCACCGCTCTTAGTGGCAATCTTCCCATCCAGGCTTACCGCAAATTTTACAGTAACAAAGGGCATACCGGTAGTAATGAACTTAGTATAGGCCTCGTTAATCTGTATAGCTTCCGCCTCGTGCTCACCGACATATACTTTAATGCCTTCCCTTTCCAGCTCGTCTTTGCCTCGCCCTGAAACCAAGGGATTGGCATCAAGCATAGCCAAATGAATCTCGGTAATGCCGGCGGCAATAATTGCCTGACTACATGGCGGAGTCCGACCATAGTGGCAGCATGGTTCCAGGGTAACATACATCGTGCCCCCCCGGGCTTGGTCACCGGCCTGCTTCAGGGCTAATACCTCGGCATGCCATAAGCCTGGTGGTTGTGTATAGCCTTGTCCGGCGACTACATCATTCTTAACTACTACCGCCCCCACCGCCGGGTTAGGGCTAACCTGCCCCAGGGCTAGTTTAGCTAAGGAGAGTGCCTGCTCCATATAGTCCATGCTGTTGCCATTCTAGCACCTCCTTCCAAAAAAGTGCAACATTAGTTCCCCCACTGGAAGGATAAAGAACAATAGGGTATAATTGGGATTAAATCTGGAAAGGAGTACTACCAAATGAGGACTTTTTTCCGTGAGATTCTGGGGGCAATCATACTGGCTGGGGTAATCTTCTTTACGCTGCAAATTACCGTCCAGAGTTTCGTCATAGTAGGTCCTAGTATGGAACCTGAATTTCAGCCAGGGCAACGGCTATTGATTAATAAAATCGCTTATGCGTTCCATGAACCTGAAAGGGGTGATGTGATTGTATTTCATCCACCTAATAGGCAACAAGCCGACTACATCAAGCGCATCATTGGCTTACCCGGCGAGTCAGTAGAGATAACAGATGGGATAGTTTATATTCATCAAAATGGTAATGTTTACCCATTGAATGAGCCCTATATAGAAGAACCGCCCAGCCGTGACTTCCAAGGGGATATAATTCCCGAGGATGAATATTTTGTCCTTGGTGACAATCGCAATAATAGCAGTGATTCACGCAATGACTGGACAGTAAAGGGCGAAGACATAATTGGCAAAGCCTGGCTGTTAATCGGGCTACCTAGTGGGGAATGGGGGATTGTCCCTAACTACTCGTTAAACGAGCAACTAGCCAGCTCTATGAGTGAATAGAACTACCGGGGGTGAGGTTGATAGAAAATGTAGAACAAATCTTCCAGAAATCAGGGGCGATACTTAACGGGCACTTTTTACTTGCCTCCGGGCTGCACTCCCCCATCTATTGGGAGAAGTTCCAAGTTTTGCAATACCCAAACTATACCGAGCCGCTTTGCCGTATGATTGCTACCCACTTTCAGAAGCAAAGGGTCCAGGTAGTAGCTGGACCGACTACTGGTGGCATTATCCTGGCTTATGAGGTGGCAAGACAATTAGGCGTCCGCGGCATATTTGCTGAAAAGGAAGGTAATATAAGGGCGTTCAGGCGAGGCTTCAGCATTGGCTCAGGTGAGCGAGTTCTCATCGTCGATGATATCCTTACCACCGGTGGCTCGATAGTCGAGGTTATGACAGCAGTAACCAGACAAGGTGGTATTGTAATCGGTATCGGAGTATTAGTTGACCGCTCTGAGCCAGGGATAGAGTTTGGCGTCCCCCTCTTTAGTTGTCTCCGTTCAATAACCCCGGTCTACACACCACCGGATTGCCCGTTGTGCGCTGCCCAAATCCCCTTGGTCAAACCAGGCAGCAGCCAAAATCCACCAGGCTAAAAACAGCTAACTTCTACCAAATTCCTTT
Source organism: uncultured Dehalococcoidales bacterium (assembly GCA_964595695.1). Lineage (GTDB taxonomy): Bacteria > Chloroflexota > Dehalococcoidia > Dehalococcoidales > DAOVUZ01 > DAOVUZ01. Next base: position 2,322 of record CAZQRE010000048.1, on the reverse strand, counting down.
TCTAACTGCCCTGAGCTGAGGCGAATCATTGTCGGTCTACCATGAGGACAGGTATGGGGAATGGCTACCTGCTCCAGTTGCCGCACCAATTCACCCATCTCGTCATCAGTCAATGCTTGCCCGGCTCTCACCGCACTGTGGCAAGCAATAGATATGGCTATAGTTTCTGCCCAATCTCCTCCGGATAAGGAATCCAGTAACTGCCTCATCATTCCCGCCCAGTCTTTATTATAAAGCAGAAGTGGCACCGCCCGGACCAAATATGTTTTATCACCAAAAGGCTCGATAGAGAAACCAAATTCAGCTAATTTTTGGTAGTGTGATTTCAGAACTTCTTCCTGTTTAGGATTAACCTCAAATGTCACCGGTTCAAGCAGCCCTTGAACCTCTATTTCCTGCCGTGACCTCTGGCGTTTAATCTTCTCAAAAAGGATACGCTCATGAGCGGCATGCTGGTCAATAAGGTATAACCCATCACGACCTTCAGCTATAATGTAGCTACTTAAGAGCTGCCCCAATAGCCTCAGAGCCGGCAGGGATACCATCGGGGTCTGAGGAGCCACCGGTGGCAAACTAGTAAGGCGGGCTGAGGGTGAAGTCAATAATGCCTGTCTCTGCTCCGGGGTTGATACATATGCTGTCGCTGTCGCCCCAATTTGAGGCACTGGCATTAGTTCGATTAAAGCCCGTCGCACTGCCTTCTGGACAGTGCCAAAAACCCTGTGTTCATTTTGGAATTTGACCTCGGTCTTGGTAGGATGAACATTAACATCCACCTCTTGATGGGGCAGAGAGATATTGATAACAGCAATAGGGTGTTTTCCCTGAAGTAAGAGCCCGTGATAAGCCTCTTCCACTGCCCAAGCCAGCAGGCGGCTATTTACCCACCGGCGGTTGATAAAGAAGCTGAGGTAACCCCGATTGGAGCGGCTTACTGCTGGTGAGCCTATTGTGCCCGTTATCCCCAGATAAACTGCCCCGTTTTCCCATTTCCTGTCGTTTCTAATCTCCAGCATATTCTGGGCTATCTCTACACCATAAACCTCAATCACGCTGTCTATAAGCTGACCACTACCTGGAGTTCGCAGAGCCACTCTGCCATCAATAAACAGCGTAAATTTGACTTCAGGGAAGGCAAGAGCATATTGACTTACTACATTAGCGATATGGCTATTTTCTGTAGCTGGCGACTTAAGGAATTTTAATCTTGCCGGCACCCGGCGAAACAGATTTCGCACCGTAACCGTAGTCCCCTGAGGATGTCCTTGACTCCCCTTATTTTCAATAACACCATCCTTAAAGCCAAGATAAGTGCCTACTGATTTGCCGGCAATACAGGTAATAATATCTACCTGAGCTACCGCAGCTATACTGGGTAGTGCCTCTCCCCGAAAGCCAAGGCTGGAAATAGACTCCAAATCGTCAAGACTACCTATCTTGCTGGTAGCATACCGGTCAAAGGCAAGCTCCACCTCCCCGTCTGGAATGCCTATGCCGTTATCGGTCACCCTAATCAGGCTCACCCCACCACCCCTGACCTCAATGGAAATCTGAGATGAGTCGGCATCCAGCGAATTTTCCACCAGCTCTTTCACCACCGATGCCGGTCTCTCCACCACCTCACCGGCGGCAATCCGGGAGACTACTTTGGGGTCTAAAACTCTAATCGGCATATCAAACTATACATTCCCGAATTCCTAAGGAATAATTCCAGCTTGGTGCCACCGTACCATAGCTGGGTCAAGATAATCCTCAAAAAATGCTTTGACACTTATTACATTTCCATGAGTCTTATAAACAGAAACGCTTTGTCTTATCCGTTCTGGAACGACCAAGTATATCCTATGTCCAGCCATCTCTTTTAAACTGTCTGAACTCTGTGTCTCATCAATAGTGACAAGGAAATAGTAGGGGCTTCTGAATCCTTCAGTAATAATCTGCCTCCAGCGCTCTCTCAATGTTCTCTTGGCTGTCAACAGAATACACTCTCCGGGAGTTTTATGATAAAGTGCCACACTTGGAAGAATAAAGTCTGGTTTACCATCGACTATTTTTTGCACTTCGAATGGATAGTTTAAGGTATGCAAAATATAGGCGATATGATTCTGTAACGACCCACCCGCTCGCGATACTCTAGATTGTGAGATTGATTTATAAAAATCCCGAAGCTCGTTAAACTTGCCTTTGACCAAAAGTTCCAGTTGGTTCTTAGTAAGATGTTTTGATGGTGGTAAACCACTTCCCATAACCTGCCACAGCAAGTCAATATTAACTCGTTGTTCCTCTATCTTGAAGAGTTCAAATTCAAGCGCAACAAGTTCA
>CAZQRE010000047.1:0-7071 GCA_964595695.1 uncultured Dehalococcoidales bacterium | reverse complement strand
TTCCTATCACCAACCATCACCCTGGCCCTTGGTCTAATTATTTAGTCCAACTACCACCCCCGTTAATTTCGCTTCACTAGCTAACTTGTTCAAACTCTTCTCATCTAAACCGGCAACAGATACCTCAAAATCTTCATCTCAGGCAAGGTCTTTAGCAATTGAACCACCTACCAAACCACTACCTAATACTATTAGTTTCACTCTGTTCTCCTTTTACCAACCTTTATATTGTGCTATGTCTTCATCGGATACAACTCCTTTTTCTACGTCCTCTATAGTTTCAGAAAGTATCCGTACTCCCAGATCCACTTCTTCCTTACTGAGATTGAGCGGAGGAGTAAATTCTATTACGTTGGAGTATAACCCAAAGTAGCCAGTAATAAGTCCTTTCTGCCATGCCCTATAGCAGATTTTAGCCGTTTCGATGCGGGCTAAAGGTTCCTTTGTTTTTTTATCCTTTACGAACTCTATCCCGAATATTAGGCCCTTACCTCTAACATCTCCCACAATCTTAGAGCGAGATTTTAATTCCTGTAATTCTTTCATGAAGTAAGCACCGATATTCGCAGCATTTTCGACTAATTTTTCGCTTTTGATTACATCGATTGTGGCTAGAGAGGCAGCACAAGATATTGGATTTCCTCCGGTTGTAAATAAATAAGAGGCAGTTGTACAATCTAGAATCTCGGCTCTTGCAACACAAGCACTAAGAGGCATACCTGAAGCTATTGACTTAGCTAGAGTTATTACGTCAGGAACTACTCCACTATGCTCTATCGCAAACATCCTGCCAGTGCGCCCAAAACCTATTTTAACCTCATCCACAACAAATATAATCCCATATTTCTCACATATTCTTTTTAGTTCAGGAAGGAAACCTTCGGGAGGAATTATATTACCACTATCACTCTGGATGGGTTCGATAATAAGGGCACAAGTATCCTCAGGACAACATATGGTCTGAAGAATATAGTCCTCTATAAACTTTGCGCAATGTAAGTCACATTGTGGATAGGCTAACTTAAACGGACAGCGATAGCAATATGGATACGGAACCTTAGTTACAGGTAAATAGCTTGGAAATCGGGATTGAGAAGGATGACCCGAAAGAGCCGCTGCTCCCATAGTCTGACCGTGGTAAGCACCCACAAAAGAGATGAAACAACTCCTCTTAGTATAATTGGGGAGTAACTTAACAATACACTCATTCGCGTCCGAACCAGAAAGACCAAACAAGACCTTTTTTGAAAAGTCACCAGGTGTTAACTCTTTAAGCCTTTCAGCTAAATCCACAGTCACTTTGTTCGAACTCTCCACAAAACAGTTGTGTATCAGTTTATCTGCCTGCTGTTTAATTGCGGCGACAACTTTAGGGTGGCAGTGCCCCGTGATTGCAACTGACGCTCCCCCTACTAAATCCAGGTACTTGTTTCCATCTAAGTCTGTTACAAAGCTCCCCTTACCCTCTTCTATAACTAGGGGATAAAATCTAATATGCATTGCGGAGCCGATTGAATTGGTATCTCTACGGATTACTTCCATTGAGTTCTTTAGTTCTCGTGTCATAGGCTCACCCCTTTCACTTCCCTGTGACATCACTGATTTGCTAATCTCCATGCCGATAGCCCAGCTATTTCGGCAACTACTTTCAATATATTCGGGTCGACATATTTCGGCAAATCTAGGATACTATGATAGTGTTCATCTTCTGATTTCCAGAAAAATAATGCTGGGACTCCGGCATCAAGGAATCTCCCTTCATCACTGGTTCCAATCTCATTAATGCCAAACTTGGTCTTATAGTTAAGCTCCCGGGCTACTTTGTCAACGAAAGAATATAACCATTCAGGAGTAATAATCGTCTTATCAGGCCACCTACCTTCGGTAATTAAATATAAATCACCTCCAACACCAATCATGTCAATGTTAAAAACAGCAACAATATTTTGCAGGGTAGATGCATGGCGTTTGCAATATTCCAATGAACCTATTGAAACACCCTCTTCACATCCTGGTGAATAGAATTCAATAGTTCTTTTGCACGGGTAGGCCGATAGAACCCGTGCTAGTTCAAGCAGTACACCTAAACCCGAAGTATTATCATTTGCACCCGGGGTATTCTGAGTATCATGGTGGCCACAGAGTATTAGTCGTTCTTGTGGCAATGAAGTGCCAGGTAAAAGGCATCTTACATTATGGGTTGTGCATTTTTTACTGTTTGCTTGCACAAGGAGGTGGATTTTTACCCTTTTGCCCTCAAGAAGATTCTGTAGGTAATGACCATCCGTTGAAGAAATACATATAGCCGGAATTGGATTTGGTTCAATTGGTAAGACTCGTTTTTGGGGGTCAAAATAAAAACATTCTACTTCTAAAGTTCCATTGTAAGGCCATGGCTGATAATTAGCCATGATAGCACCTAAAGCTCCATTCTTACTAGCAGTGCAAACTTTGGCAAAGAAAGACTCATCTGGCATATTTGCGTCTCGCCTAAATAGTACTATCTTATTCTTTGCCTCCTTACCCTTATAATCCTTTTCTTGTCCTGTTCCAACATAAATTATATCTGAAGTTATACCTTCTTCTGGAGTGGAAGGTGAGAATATCATTGGTTGGCTTTCAATGGTCTTGCTTTCGGGCTCGACAAGTGATAGTTCACAGGTAATGGGCTCGAAGCAATCTGCTTCAAACTCTTCAAAATGAGTAGATAAACCATATTCCGAGCATGTTTTGGCAAAGTACTCCGCAGCTTTATTGTCGGCTTCGCTACCGGCTAACCTGTTCCCGAATTTACAAATATTCTCAACGTGCTGGTAGGCGGCAGCGGCCGATATACTACGCAATATCTGGTTCTCAATTTCACTAATCATTTTTATACCTCCTCTTTTTTATTATATTTTTTGCTACCTCCTTTTCACCCCTTCTCTACAAATCATTAATAAGGGGTTGAGCTACAGCTCAACCCTTTTCCAATAACTCCACTTCAGCTAAATTCCCTGGCATCTTCCCACAATTTTAGAAGCTAGCAGTTACTTTACTGCAATTTCAAGGATAGCTTGTGTTTTGAGAGGGAGTGGGTTAACCCACTCCCTCTCATTGAACCTCACCGCCTTACCTCTTCCCATATTTCCGTTCTTAGCTCTAATCCTCTACCTGTGACACCTCTAGTGTCAAATAGGTCACATTTATCTAGATACCCTTCAGGAAGTGTCACCGCCGCCAGAGCTTTTTCAGAAAGAAGTTCTAGCACTTCGCTATGACTAGGAACGTACCGGACTGATTCGATGTACAGAGCCATTACCTGAGGACGGAAAAGATAATTTTCGAAAAGGTGAGCCGCTGCTGGATTAGGAGAACCTATGGGGAGAAGAGTAAGGTCTAATGCTAGCAAGCTCCCCTCCGCTGGTAACGCCGGCAAAATAGCTTCATACTCATCATTCAGAAACCAACCGTCTCCATACCACAAGGCGCTTATCACAGCCTCATCCCCATATAGCAGCGAAGATGGCCAGGAATCATAAGCCATCACATCAGGTTTTAGCTCCATCAATAGGTCTCTGGCTTCCATCAACTCCGCTTCATCATCCGTAAACCAGTGGTAGCCCAGGTGCTTTAGCACAGCCCCAATAGTCTCGTGCATATTATCCCACAGAGTTATCCTTCCCTTATACTCATCCAACGGCTCAAACAATACTGCCCAAGAAGGAATGCGAGGGTCATCAACAAGTTCCTTGTTATAGAGGTAGGCATTGAAACTCACATCCATAACTACTGAGTATTTCAAACCTGGGTCGTTTTCCAGATCCATGAATTCTTCCGCCATATACTCAAACACATTGGGCATCCAGTCATGATTTATTTGCCCGATGGCACCGGCCTCTTGCAGCATAACTAAGTCCTGAGTACCCATGCCTATTACCAGGTCATAAGGCGTTTCGGGGTATAGACTAAATTTCGTCCTTACTTCTGCCATATTGGAAAAGTGGTCCCTGATGACCTCAATTCCGAATTCTTCCGAAAAGCCCTCAAATACCTCCTCAGGCCACCACTCAGCCCAATCCCAGATATATAGCTTTCCCTCCTCTATAGCCTGTTCAAAAGCCTCACGAGGCACAGGAAGTTCTCCCATTGATAGGCTAGCCACATACTCTTCATACGCGTCTGGCTCTACTACTGGCGCTGGTGCTTCTGGCGCTGGTGCTTCTGGCGCTGGTGCTTCTGGCGCTGGCGCTGGTGCTTCTGGTGCTGCTGTTGGCGCACACCCCATTAAAGGCAACCCTACTGTCAACACCGTTACTAAGGATACACCAAGAATTATTTTTAGCAGTCCCTTCTTACGCATCTTTACTTAGATACCTCCTTAAAATAAAGTCTTGTAACGTTCTTCTTAATAATCATATTCACATAATATTACCTCTCCATTAATATTACCTCTCCATTTAGTCAATTGACCTATATTTTACCCATTTTTTATTAAATTGTCAACGTCCCAGATGCTCTTGAAGCAGTCGTAATGCGTCTCCTGAATCATCCAACTTCATTGCATTGACAGCAAAGGTATCTCTAAGGCGATGGGGGCTAACTCCTCTCATCCCTCCGGTTTCAGGATTCACTAAACCTGCGAGGCCAACTCTTTTAGCACAGTCTCTCACTATTTGCCAGGCCCGATGCCGGTTTTGTTGTGTGGCTGCGACGAAGCATACACTAAGCGAACCTTAGCGAAATATGGGCGAGATTTTACTTGAACAAAAGACAATATTGTTCAGCCAAGGATTTTTATATTTAGACCAATAGCCTTAACCTATGCCTCATGTATGTTTCCTGTGTATGGTTTACCATAACGTTTACCCTATCGTTTACTATATATGGTTTACCTGTTAATAACAGCGTTTTTCCATCCGGAATCATAGCTAACGGGGGAGGGGGGAGCTCCCCCCCTACTAGGCATAGAAGATGCAAATTCTGCATTACAGTAGCACTGAAAAAAGTGCAGTAGATAGAAATATTTAGATCGGGCGACAATAAATGGGGCTCCATGCTGGTTAATAATTAGCTATAGACGGGGGCTATCACACAATTAATTTTATTGTTGGATGAAGCTAGCCAACTGGCTATTAAGATTGGTGTTCAGTTTCGAATACCATCTCGCTAGACATGGAATCCCTTAGGTCAAGAGTAAGCGGATCGCTTTGTCGATGCCCAACCGTGGACTCAAACGAGCCACCCTTACGGCATCTCTGACATCCTGAGTCTTCCCCTCAAGCTTTTGAGCTATCTCTTCGGCAAGCTCGGGATTGACATCCTCATGACGTACCAATACCCCCTTTAACCACCATGAGATACTGCGCCGCGTCGTAGGGTTTCAGTTTCCGTATGGCAAATCGGGACTTAAGTTCAGGAGATAACTTAGCTACCTGGTTCGTTGCGGCTATGACTTTGATGGGGATGGTAACGTCAAGTTCCCTCCCTTTCTTAGCCCGCACCAGCCTTCCGCCTTCCATCAAGCTGAGTAGCGCTGCGGTATCAGCGGCGTTCATCTTATCCAGCTCATCTATAAGCAAAATCCGTGGCTGGCGTTCTGCCACTAAGTCCCACAATCCCGCTTTGCTTGTCGCCGAGCCCACAAGCCATACCGCTTGCTCGCCGCACACTCGCTCTATATCCCAGAGAAACAAGGACTTAGCAAGTGCTGGTGGTCCTGCCAGTAGTACGTGCACAGGCTTTTCCGCAAGAAGTACAGTTGTTAATAGTTCCTTGACCTCATTATGGCCTATGATGTCCTCGAAGATGTCATCTGGTAGCGTCAGGGTTTTATCTTGAGGCTTTTCATAAGTTTCTGTAGGCTCTGCCAGCAGGTTTGCCTACTCATGACCCAGTTCGGTAAGTAGCAATCCCCTATAATTATTTGAGTGGAATTTTTCCTTCAAAAATCCCTTTAGCAGTAGGTTATTTAGAGTGGCTGGTGCAACTCGGACATCGCTCCAACTCCACCCCAGGCTGAACTCCTTCGGGTCATGAGTCTGCTCGTATTCGAGAATACTGAGTAACGCATCCTTCTGCTTTTGGTTAATGGTCATCTTACTCACCTCCTAATGATAATGATTGATAAGCAGTAATTTCAATCCTCTCATTTTACTTTGATCGCGGTAGATATTATTGTATTTTGCCGACAAACTGTTTGGCACCCAGTAATACGGGGTGGTACTCTTAGATACAAAGACCCTGACGACGCCAGACAAGAAATGACCAAATGCTATCTGGAGGGATGAGGTGAGACATCGGGCTTGGAATTCGTAAACCGCCGGTCATCGGTTCGACTCCGACCGCTGGCTCTCCACAATATATTGTGGTGAAGCCATTGGTCTACCACTAGATGTTTGACCAGCGTTTTTTTGGTTAGTTAGGGTTAGCTGGTTGGTTTTGTAGCTCAGGTAAGGGCAATTATAGAGGAAATTCGGGGGAAATTCAACAAAAATACATTCCTTGTGTACGGGTTCTCTATGGGGAACTGTTCAACTAGGCACTGAACCCTTTGAACATTGCGGAGTGTCTAGACTTGGTATCGCTTCCGAATATAGTCCCGCCACTGAACGTCTACACCTTCGGCTTTGTCAAACTGCTTCATAAGCTGCTCTACGGTGATATGACGAATGTGGGGCACGCCTTGTAGAATGGAGTTCCATAGTTGAATAACATCTGCCCCTTTGCCTTTGATTGAAGGTGACAACTTCGGTAGGGCATTGAGCAATGCCGAGTTGCCAGCGAAGGCAATTGAAATAACCTCGGCAGAATCCGCCTCATCACACGAAGAGCCCTGCCGCGCGCAAATATGTGAAGAGATGCTTGGATTCTGCACAACATCTCTGCGACACTTTGGAGGACTAGTCTATGTATCTGACTCCAGCGGCTCGGCGTCTCCCACTGCACCGGCTTCCATGCCTGTGCCCAGCTGGCCAGGTGCCGAATTGGCTTCCAGCACCGAGGGAGAAAAGGGCCTGGAGTTAGTTGAGACTGAGCGCCTAGATGTAGTTATCCTGGATATCGGTTTGCCTGATATCGACGGGTTTGAAG
>CAZQRE010000046.1:0-7161 GCA_964595695.1 uncultured Dehalococcoidales bacterium | reverse complement strand
TTGCGGGGGTAAAGCACTGGTATTCCTGAGTCACCGGGTCAGCGAGAAGGCTGCGGCAGATAAGGTCCAACTCATCAGGTGATAAATCGGCATCCAGCCAGTATATGTCCGCTACCTGAACATTGGAGACCGTTGTTATTCCCAGGTCATATATATCCCTGACCAGACTAAGCCCTCTAGCATCGGGCAGGTGACTCTTTAAGCAGACTTCCACTCTATGCATTGAATAATATCCATACATCAACTGGAGAAAATTTTAGAGGGTTAAGCCCCCTCTAAAAAAATTATCTTCCTTGAACTGGGGTGTTTAAGAGGGGCTTTGCCCCATGATAGGAAGATACATTCATATCATAAATGTCTTCCCCCTTCCCTTGATAAGGGGAAGGGGATAGGATTTATGAACCAAGCAACTCAGTTACCACCGCATTTATCTCCCGCCCATCGGCTCTGCCTTTAAGCTGAGCGATAAGCTTAGGCATAACCTTTCCCTTGTCGGTAGGTCCCTGTGCCCCTACCTCTTCAATAACCCGGCGAGCAGCTACAATAATCTCCTCCCGAGTCATCTGCTGAGGTAAATATTCGTTCAGGATAGCCAGCTCTGCCTCTTCTTGAGCCACCAGGTCCGGGCGGTTTCCCTGCTTAAAGGCTTCAATACTCTCACGACGCTGCCTAGCCTCCTTGGTAATAATACCCAGGATATCGGCATCATCCAGGGTAGCCTGCTGCGCAATTTCAGTATTTTTAATGGCAGCCATCACCAACCGAATAACCGAACGCCTTACCTTATCCCCACTCCTCATCGCCTGCCTAAGGTCATCGGTTAGTTTTTGTTTTAACTGGGAAAATTGTGCTTCCACTGCTACCTTCTCAATGCTCTAGCAGTCTTGCGCCTCCTCGCCGCCTCCTTACGCTTACGCTTAGCACTAGGCTTCTCATAGTGTCCCCGACGGCGAACCTCAGCCAGAATACCAGCCTGTTGCACTCTTTTGTTAAACCGCCTGAGCAAACTCTCAAAGCTCTCATTGTCACCGGCTATTACATCAGCCAAATAATATCATCCCCCTTCTTATAACCTACCTAATAATACCAAGTTTATTTATCACCACATTTTAACCAGCACAAGCCACCCTGTCAAGGAATGGCAAACAGATTACACCCTCCCCGGCTTCACCATACAGCTCCGTTTTGCCCTGAGAGTGCAAAAAGGCAGTATAAGCAGCTATAGCCGCATCACACATGTCGTGGTTAAACTCATCAACATAGCGAGCAATATCAGGCAACAAACGGCTAATATGCTGTTTCAAAAAGGCTAAGCCAGCCGGCGTTGTCTTTTTACAGATATTCTTTCCAAATAAGCGAACCTTGCTGGCATAGGGATAGACCTCAATAACCTTATAACCTATAGCTTCAAGCTCAATCTTAAGTCTAATGCCGCGATAAACCATAGCCTTAATAATAGATTTTTTAGTAGTGAAATAGCAAGGGATACCTAGCCCAGCCAGTTCCCGCTCACAACTCCTGCCCTTAACCTCGTTCGCTGGCTGGCAAGGACAGCTCTCCTCCAGGCAACACAGCCCTTTAGGTAGGCTAAGTGGGGCATCAATAGCTACCAACTCAATCCCATACCTACTCACCAGTTTCAGGATATCTGAATCCTGATGAAGAAACCCAGAGTATATGAGCTTGAGCTCTCTATCCAGCCCGGGACAAGCACTTGGTTTAGCCTCGGCTGAGGTAAGGTCAATCCCCAGAAACCCAGCCTGTTGAAGGCTGTTTATTAACCTCACCCCCTTAATCCCCCTCATGCAAAGACTACATCTACCTCTTTTGGAGAGGGGGAATTGTTATGTAAGAGAGGCTTCGCCTCTCTTTGACTCTCATACTCTGGGGTAATCAGGGAGTTTTAGAGGGGCGTTAGCCCCTCTTTATTTAGCTTCCCCTTCCCCTTTGAAGGGGAAGGGGATAAAGGGGATAGGGTAGATAAACAATCTTAATGCCCGCTTCTCCTTAATATCTCACCAGCCGCCATCACGCCGGAAGCTGATGCCTGGATTAAGCCACGGCTAACACCAGCTCCATCACCGCAGGCAAACATATTGCTAACCTCGGTCTCCAGGCTGGGGCTAAGTTGAAGTCGGCAGGAATAGAACTTGACCTCAACCCCGTAAAGCAGGGTATGGCGTGAAGCAACACCTGGAGCCAGCTTATCCATTGCCTGGAGCATTTCCACAATCCCGGTAAGGTGCCGATAGGGAAGGACAAAGCTAAGGTCACCAGGGGTAGCACACTTCAAGGTGGGCTTAACTAACCCCCGCTCAATGCGGGCCGGGGTAGAACGCTGACCCTGCATAAGGTCACCCAGGCGCTGCACCAGTACCCCACCACTAAGAATATTGGCTAGTCTAGCCAGATACTTACCATAGGCTATAGGTTCCCGAAATGGCTTAGTGAAGGTTGTGCTTACCAACAGAGCAAAATTAGTGTTGCCACTCCTAGAGTTAGCATAGCTATGCCCGTTAACCGTGATTACCGGGTCATCACCCCCGGTGGACTCCATAATGACCTCACCGCCAGGACACATACAGAAGGTTCTAATTCGGTCATCAAAGCTCTTGGATAGAAACTCCAGCTTTGCCTCATACAGCACACTGGTCAACCCCTCCATTACCGCCATCGGCACTTCCACCCTGACCCCGACATCAACCGGGTTAGAATGCATGGTTAGATTAAGCCGGCTAGCTTCTGTAGATAACCAATCCGCCCCCTCCCTACCCGGAGCCAGAAGCAGATAACGACAGTCAAACCTATCCCCGGCTTTGGTTTCAATCCCTTTAACCTCACCATTGTCAACAATAACGGTAGAAGCGGCAACCCCAAGCTTAAATTCCAGGCGTGAAATAAGGTAATCACGCATAGACTTGAGCACGGCACGGCAACGCTCAGTACCCAAATGGCGAACCGGCATTGGTATCAGCCGCAATTCCACCAGACAAGCCTTACGGCGCACCTCCTCAACCTCATCCCCAACCCCATAGAGCTTATCCGAGGCACCAAACTTAAGATATATATCATCAACATACTTAATCAGGTTCTCAGTGGCCCCATCCCCAAGGTAATCCCTGAGCCGACCCCCTACCTCCCCGGTTAATGTCAACTTACCATCACTAAAAATACCAGCTCCGCCCAAACCACAAACCAGATTGCAAGGTGAGCACGGAGGACAAGGGCTACCTGAGTCACGAACCGGGCACTGGCGCCCATCAATATCCTTACCCTTCTCTATAAGCAGAATATCTAGGTCGGCTGCCTGAGCTAGTTCCAAAGCGGCAAAGATACCGGCTGGACCACCACCGACAATGATGACATCGTATTTCCTAGCCATTTTATTTCAACGCCGTTCCCAGAAGAATCCCAGATTTCTCCGGGTGCTAAGTGCCATTGTATAACCCATAGCTTTAGCCGTCAAGGAAAAAGACAAATTCTAAATCCAAAAATCTAAGCAATATCAAATGACCAAAATCCAAAGGAATTAAACGATTTTGAATTTAGAATTTGGAAATTAGGATTTGTTTAGGATTTAGTACTTAGATATTAGGATTTGTTTAGGATTTAGTGCTTAGATATTAGAATTTGGGGAAAGATTTATTTTTGGAGGGGCTTCGGGGCATAGCCCCGAAATACCAGTCTAGGATGGAAGGGCAGGAAAAATCAGGTTGTTAAACAATCTCATGTTGACATTTGCCATCTGGCGAATTATACTATGAATATGGACAGTAATAACCAAGAAAATCTAGGCAAAATAGTCAGGCAGCAAAGAGTTACTATGCCGCTGACCCTCCAGCAGCTGGCAGCAATGTCAGGGGTATCAGCATCACACCTGGGCCGCATAGAGAAAGGACAGCGTTTCCCATCAGCCTCAATCCTGCGAAGAATTGCCAGGCCTTTAGGCTTTGACGAGGATGAGCTATTTACCCTAGCTGGCTACCTCTCCCCCCAGCCGCCGAGCATAGCTGAGAAAAATCCAAGATATAGTAGTGGGCGATTAGACCCCTATGTAGCCAAGGTGTTAGCCGAAGAGCCGGTTGAGGTGCAACATGCCGTTCTCGGAATCCTCACCATCCTAAAGAGCCTTGCCAAGAGCATGGCTAAAGAAACCAGCTAACAGCGAGTTTAACCAATTCTCGCCTTTAACCAAGGGGCAAAAAAGGACGATGAGTCGGTTAAAGGGGTTGATTATCTTCATTGGCAGTCTGGTGCTTATGGTCATGGGTCTCGGGATTTTGAATATATCGATTAGGTGTAAACCGCTATTACCACTGCCTCTTTGGGATTATGCTCGTCAAAGAATATAACCGCTACCTTCCGACCAAGAGCCATCTCTGCCGCCGGCAAATTTCTAGCCACCGCAATACCTTCCAGATAAGCCTTGTAGCTGCCAGCAAGCTGAACAGTGGCGGTATAATCGCCAGAATTGAAACTCTTTAATACCGCTTTCCTCAGGTTCATTTCCCCAAGCCTCCTTATAAAAGATTAAAGATTTAAGATAAAAAATCAAAAACCCCTCTCCCCCATTTTTTATCTTTTATTTTCTATCTTTGCTCTTTTCACTACACTGCCCCCAGTGCCAGGCGTTGCTCATACTGAGCCTTGCTCGGCTGATAAACCAGGGTTAGCCCAAGCACCCTCTTCTTCTGGGCACTGAGCCCAGCCCGGCTGTCAGTTATGTCAATTACATCATATAGCTGCTGACCGCAGTTGGTTGGTATCCGGATGATGCCGTTGGCTGATTCTACTTCAGCTTCTCTTAAGTAGGCTTCTCCCCGCTGCTGGGCTTCGGCTACAGAATCTATATTCCTATCAAATAGCTGATGGAGCTTATCATAGAGCTTATTTATCTCACCCCATTCCAACGAATCGACAATGACCGGGGCATCAGCAACAGTATCGTAGCCCTCGACCTGGACCCGATTGAGCTTCCAGGCGCCGACCTGGTACCTACCCTCGTATATGGGGTGGTCTAAGCCGTAGCTGTAGGTAGAGCTATCAGAAGACAGGGGATTAACCAGGTAGGCTTTATTGCCCTCAATGAAGATGACATCGGGGACGAAGGAGAGTAGCCTCCTGACGACAGCCTCTCCCCGATTATTGGGGTTGATGGTGAAGTCAGGGTAGAAGCCGGTGATGACCGTTGACTGGGATACTACCTCTAGCTGTAAGCCGACCCTGGCCAAGGCGAAGGCTAAGATGTCCCTAGTATTCAATTCATTACTAGCTTTATTCCATCGGAACTGATGTCTGGCTCGCCAGGAATCAATGCTGTGCCAGCCATCCGTGGCAATAAGAACCAGGGTAGCTCTGCCGCCACCACTGGTATGCTCGTAGGCTTCCAGGATGTAGGTTTGGCCTGGGGATGATTCATCGCCAGCGGAGGTAGCGTAACCTGGGGAGAAGTCTAACTGGCAACCGATATCCAATGGTGCTGGGAGAGTAGAATAACGACCGTCATCATTCCTCAGCTCTACGGTTAGTTTCCCTATCTCCTCTCCTTGCTCCTGTCGCACTGATAGGACATCAGCGGTTAAATCAAGGCTCTGAGTAGCCAAAGGGGCTCTCCACACGCCGTTAGGGGAAGAAAGCCAGCAATAATCGCCGTGGTGGGCGATGGCTAGCCCATACTCGGATGATAGGTTAAAGGGCACTGGCTCCCGCCACAGGTTACTCAAGAAGGCAGTATCCAGAACAGAGTGCGACCAGAAGGGACGGTTATAGCTTTGGGTGCCGGTAAACTTCTCAACATAGAAGATGCGGTAGACATCAGGTTTAGCCATAAATGACTGGCGGTATTCAAAGCCACCACCTGACGGGGCTGAGGCAAACTCCTTCAAGGCTGACCAAGTGCCAGCAGCTACATCACCGCCGTCGCCATAAATGAGCGACCATAGCTTAAAGTTGCCGGCAGTGTCCTGGCCGGTGACAAAGAGGTTCCAGTCGGTATCATAGACACAAGCCACTCCTGATAGGTCACCGGTAGTCTTATCCCAGGATTCTCTTGCCTGCCAAGCACCGGCGATTAGTCTCCTGAGGTAGAGGGTAGCCTGGTCGGCATAGAATAGGGCAAGGTCTCCATTAGGCTTATAGGCGGCGGCAATGCCGTGGATAGCGGTGGTGGGGGAATAGTCAATAAGCTCAGGGCTTCCCCAGGTGGCTCCGTTATCGGCGCTCTTTATCCGGTAAATTTTTCTATTAACGCCATCTATCCAGAATATGCTTACCTCAGCCCCCAGGGAGGCACAGGCAACGACGGCGGCATTATACTGGTTGGTGTAGGTCCAGGTGCTGAAATCCGATGAAGGACCAGGATTAGCCACCCTCTGCCGGTAGAGCTTCCTGGAGTCGGCGACCGGAGTTATACGAAGTCTGATAAGGCTACCATCTCCAGGCATAGCCACACAATGGAAGTAGTCGGGCTCAGCTCCAGTATAGAGCCTTGTCCAGTCGAGCCTCACTACTCCGTTGATAAGGTTCTTGACTTCTACCTTAACGTAGGGGGTGCGGGTAGCCTTCTTCTGTTCGGCGAGTAAGGTTGCTGATAAAGTTCTCATTTAAAGATTAGAGGTTTAAGATAAAAATCAAAAACCCTCCTCCCCCATTTTTATCTTTTATTTTTTATCTTTGCTCTTTTTAACCCCTGGTTTCAGCCCAGCCAGTAGAGCCCCGATTACGACTAGGAGCAAGCCGACGGTTCCGTGGTCAGGGAAGGTAAAGTGCAGGGTGCCACCGTAGTCAATATAGTGGATGAGTATTAGGCTGGCACCGCTGAGAACAGAAGCGAGCCCTATCCAGAACCGCTGAGTTAGAAGATATAATAATGATTTTCTCAACTCCTTCAGGACTGGCTCACCCCCTTCATTTTCTCTCCCTCAACCTCTTAATGGCTCTCTCGCCAAAGTATTCTATAATCACGGCTGAGACGAGCCCAGACAGCAAATAAGGCACCTCGACATTGGTCATGACACATATTCCATAGACCATAAATCCCCAAACGATGATAAACGGTCTGACGATGCTTTTAATAAATTCTGCCCAGTCTTTCAATTCCACCTCCGGTGAAAGATTAAAGATTCAAGATAAAAATCAAAAACCCTCTCCCCCATTTTTATT
>CAZQRE010000045.1:1418-7166 GCA_964595695.1 uncultured Dehalococcoidales bacterium | reverse complement strand
AACATAGCCTATCTTACTTGTTACCTCAGCCAGTGGTGGCAACAGATTGGGCAGTTGTGGTTCATCAACACAGCAGAAGCCTAAATCCTGATGACGAAGCCAGTCAAACACCTCACTCCTTAACCACTGGGCATTACGGAGTTCAATCACCACCGGTAGTCCATCCAACCGCTCCTTAAACAGCCTAAGGTAGTCCCAGTTATGGCGATTAAACCCAAAGCTATAGGGGAACTGAGCCAGGACACAACCCAGCTTCCCGGCAGTGATGAAAGGCTCTAGCACCTGGCAAAAAGCATCAAAAACGGGGGCATTATCTTCCCGTTGGTGAGTCATTTCTTGATTGGCTTTAATGCAAAATAGAAAGTCTTCGTCCGTTTTCCCCACCATGGCTTTTAAGCTTGACGCTTTAGGTAAGGCATAAAAGGTCGAGTTTACCTCACAGGTATTAAATTCACGAGCGTAATAGCTAAGCCATTCCCGCTTGGGCATACCTACCGGGTAGAAGTTCCCCACCCAATCATTATAGCTAAAGCCTGAAGTGCCAAGGTATATCATATCTTTAGTGTATCCTATTTAGCCTATTTTATCAAGGTATGTAGCCAAACCCTACCTATTTAAGCTATGATAATAAAAATCTACACAATTTTGAAATGGAGGTGACCGTAATGAAAGAGTCGGTTATTGCCGAGATACATATTGTCCCTCTGGGCACGGCGACTCCCAGTTTAAGCCACTACATTGCCGCTTGCCTTGATGTCGTTAAACAGGCTCAAGACGTAAGCTATCAACTAACCGCTATGGGAACAATTATTCAAGGACGTCTGGAGCGGATACTTGAGCTGGCACAGAAAATGCACGAGGTGCCGTTTGCTATGGGGGCAAAAAGAGTGGCTACTACCATCAACATCGATGACCGCCGTGATAAACCAATAACCATAGACAGTAAGGTTAAGGCAGTAAACCAAGCCAGTGGTGGCTTGTAAGTAGTCAAATCAACACCACTGTTGACAAATGAGGATAACTTTGATATAGTCTAGATGATAATATTTTTCACTTACGAGTTGAAATGAGACTTACTGAGAGAAAAATAGCAACTACATTGAGGCAACATGGCTATAAGCTCACCCCACAGCGGCGGGTGGTGATACAGACAATCGCCTCCAGTCAAGACCACCTTACCCCGGCTGCCATGTATGAGAAGTTGCACCAAGAGCACCCTAACATCGGGCTGGTAACCGTTTACCGTACCCTGGGGATACTTGCCAAGTTAGGGCTTATCTGCGAGCTACATGCCGGGGGTAGCTGCCACAGCTACGCGATTAGTGCCCCCGAGCACCACCATCACCTGATTTGTTCCAACTGCGGCACGGTTGTTGACTTTACTGGCTATAACCTTAGTCGACTGGAACAAAGGCTGTCCCTGGAAACCGGTTTTAAGGTCGTAGACCATCTGCTTGAGTTCATCGGTCTGTGCCAAGCCTGTCAAAAACAAGCCACTTAAGATTTATTAAGCACTGCGATTAGGCAGTTATTTTGGGTAGTGTTAGTGAAAAAAATTTTCAATTAGCAAGGAGGAGAAAATGCTGAGACGGATAGTCAGTGAACTCATACACCATGTCCCTTTCACTACCTTGGGAGCGGTAAGCGGCATCATTATCATGGTCATAATAGTCCTGGCTAATGTTCTTCCTCAGGTTTCTCAAGTTTCTTACCCCATTTTTTATATCTTACATCCAGCCCATGTTGTATTAAGTGCCCTGGTGACCACAGCTCTGTATAAAAAATATGGTAATGGCAAAATTTGGGCAGCGATTTTGATTGGCTATGTCGGCTCTATCGGCATAGCTACGCTCAGCGATTCAGTAATTCCCTACCTGGGAGAAGTATTACTTGACCTACCCAACAAAGGAATCCATATAGGTTTTATTGAAGAATGGTGGATAGTGAACCCGGCAGCATTAATCGGTATCGCCATTGGTCTCTGGAAGCCGACCACTAAATTCCCACACGCAGGGCATGTATTGATAAGCACCTGGGCATCATTATTCCACATTATCATGGCATTAGGCGAGACAGTAACCTGGATTACACTCCTGGCTATCTTCTTCTTTTTATTCCTTGCTGTTTGGCTGCCTTGCTGCATGAGCGACATAGTATTTCCTCTTCTATTCGTAAGGAAGAGGTTGCCACCCCAGAAGATATAACATATAATCTAACAGTTGCACTAGCCTACCATAAGGAGCCCCGTGAACCTATCAATTCAACTTGCCCCCAAGAATCAACACGGCTTATTGCTAACCAACCCGGTGATGACCGCCTCGGGCACCTTCGGCTATGGGACAGAGTATAGCCATATGTTTGATATTCAAAAGCTGGGGGCTATCGTATGCAAGGGAACCACCCTTGAACCTAGACAGGGCAATCCTCAGCCTCGGCTGGCCGAGACAGCTTCAGGATTACTCAATTCAATCGGGCTACAGAATATTGGCGTTGAAGCCTTAATCAAAGAAAAGGCACCAATTTGGGCAAGCTGGCGGGTGCCGGTCATCGTTAATATTGCCGGCGAAACCATTGACGAATACGCCAAGATAGCTAATGAGCTGGATGGAGTAGCTGGAATTAGTGCTATTGAAGTAAATATCAGTTGCCCTAATATTAAAGCTGGCGGGGCTGAGTTTGGAGCCAATCCCAAATCAGCCGCCGAGGTAATCGCTGCCGTCAAAACAGCTACCTCCCTGCCGGTACTGGTCAAGCTAACCCCAAACACCAGTAATATAGCCGAGATAGCTACGGCGGTGGCTGAAGCCGGTGCCGATGCTATATCCCTAATCAACACCCTGAAGGGGATGGCCATTGATACCGCCAGGCGCCGACCGCTACTGGGCAGCATAACTGGAGGTCTATCGGGACCAGCAATAAAGCCGGTGGCACTGCATATGGTATATGAGGTAGCCGGTGCCGTTGACTTACCTGTCATTGGCTGCGGTGGCATCACTACCGCCAGCGATGCCATAGAGTTCATAATGGCTGGAGCCAGTGCCATTCAGGTAGGCTCAGCCAGCTTCACCAACCCCCGGGCTCCCCTCGATGTCCTGGAGGGAATAGAGCAATTTATGGAGAAAGAGGGGATAAAAGACATAGCCGAGCTTATTGGCGCTGCCAGGCGCCAGGTTTAATTAAAAGACCACAGAAGCCATCTTGACACGACTTCCTGAGGCATCTACACTATTAGCAACACACCTGATGAGGTCTGAAAGTTATGATATGCCCTGTCTGCAAGTCCGATATGATAGTTGTCGAGTATCACAATATTGAGCTTGATTATTGTACTGGCTGTAAGGGGGTGTGGTTTGACTCTGGAGAGCTTGAGCTTTTGCTGGAGTCGCAGGGTCTGGAAGAGACAAAACTGTTCCTTGATAACATCCTCGACTCCCCGGAAGCCATCTCGTCAGAGAAGAAGCGAAAGTGCCCCCTCTGTGGCCACAAAATGAAAAAAACAACCATAGGGGAGCAGCCCAAAATACTCATCGACGTGTGCAGTGATGAACACGGGCTGTGGTTCGACGGGGGCGAGGTTAATCAACTGATAAGACATCTGGCCGGGGAACACCCGCCAAAACGGGATTCCAGGGAACAGGTCGTTAGTTTCCTGGAAGAAGTATTCGAGGCCCCGGAGTAAGGCAGGGGTGGTGGTTAAGGAATACCCAGAGCACATTATCTAAGGAGGTTTGATATGACAGTAGTGTGGGTCATCCTTGTCATTGTCGCAGTTCTTCTTGCCATTTTTGTTGGGACCTATAACGGCCTGGTCAGGCGGCGCAACCAGGTAAAGAACGCCTGGGCACAGATTGATGTCCAGCTAAAACGACGGTACGACCTCGTTCCCAACCTCGTGGAAACGGTCAAGGGCTACATGAAGCACGAGCGGGAAACACTGGAAGCGGTAACCAATGCCCGCAACCTTGCCCAGCAGGTAGCGTCCTCCGGAGCCGGCACCAGAGCCAAGGCGGAAGGTGAGCTAAGCTCAGCTTTATCCCGGCTCCTCGTTGTGGTGGAAAACTACCCTGACCTTAAAGCCAACCAGAACTTCCTGGCGCTTCAGGAGGAGCTTACCTCAACCGAGAATAAGATAAGCTTTTCTCGCCAGTACTACAATGATTCAGTCCTAAAATATAACAACCAGACGCAGATGTTTCCGTCCAACATTATCGCCAGCATAACCGGTTTTACGGCGAGTGAGTTCTTCGAGGTTACTGTCGCCGCGGAGAAAGAGGCACCCAAGGTTAGTTTTACTTAGTGAGAAGACGCTCCAGCTATGTGGGAACAGATTAGGTCCAATCGAACAAAGTCGGTAATACTGGTAATCGGCATGGGAGGATTACTAATTCTGCTCGGCTTTTTACTGGGACTGTACTTCTTTGATAATGCTCTCGGGGGACTTGTCGTAGCCCTAGCCGTATGGATAATTATGAGTCTTTTTGCCTACTTCCGGGGGGATAGCCTACTGCTTACTATGTCCCATGCCAAGAAAATCAGCCGCAATGACCACCCTCGCCTATACAATGTCGTTGAGGAGATGAAGATTGCCTCCGGGCTGGAGAATATGCCCGACATATATATCATCGATGACCCGGCACTCAATGCCTTCGCTACCGGACGAGACCCCAACCGTGCATCGGTAGCCATCACCTCGGGACTGCTGCAGAAACTCAACCGCGATGAACTGCAGGGGGTCATCGCCCACGAGATATCTCACATTAAGAACCAGGATGTGCTGCTAATGGCTATGTGCGGTGTCCTGCTGGGCACTATTGTCATCCTGGCTTGGTACGGGTCACGTATCCTAATTTTCGGCAGTATGACCGGGTCAAGAAGAAGCTCCTCATCTGGAGGCGGCGGTCAGGCTCAAATAATAATTCTAATTGTAGCGCTGGCATTTATGATACTGGCACCGATTATGGCACAATTTATCTACCTGGCCATCTCCCGAAAAAGGGAATACCTGGCTGATGCTTCTTCAGCCCTATACACCAGGTACCCTGAAGGATTAGCCTCAGCACTGGAAAAACTTGGCGCCTCAACCAACCAGCTAAAATCAGCCAATCAAGCTACAGCACCCATGTATATCACCAACCCCTTCCGCAAGAAAAGCTTTAAAGCCAGCGACCTCTCCAGCACCCATCCTCCCCTCTCGGAGAGGATACGTATCCTCCGCTCTATGGCTGGTGCCTCTTTTGGTGATTATGACCAGGCTTACCGTCAGGTTCACCGGGGTGGTAAGGGAATTATGTCTGCTACCGGTATCGCCGCCGGGGCGGTTCCGCTGGCAGCAACGAAGCCAGAAGCGAAAGTAGAGGAACCAGACGAGATGCAACGGGCTCGCGAGACCTCGGACGTGATGTGGCGATTAAACAACTATAAGACCATCACCTGTGACTGTGGTGCCAAGTTGCGAGTGCCCCCCAGGTTCAAAGAGCCAAAAATTAAGTGCCCTCACTGTGGTAGAATACACCGAGTTTGACAAGAGGGGTTAAATAACCTCACCACCCTTATGGGTATAGCACGAAGGCTGCGCAAGACTGGCTAATGTAACCCAGCTCGCTACTTTCTAGCTAAGGGAGGCTTGTGACTCAATTCAAACACTACTGCATTCCCCGGGTCAGGACAGGCAACAGTAGCCCTATTTGGGTCATCTTCCCAAGGGAATGAGCCACCGAACTGCAGCACCTGAGCAAAAGGAAACAGCGT
>CAZQRE010000045.1:0-1318 GCA_964595695.1 uncultured Dehalococcoidales bacterium | reverse complement strand
GGCTATAGCCCCCTTCTCATCCACCCCGGGAAATAGTAATTCGCCAGCGTAGGTAACATCAAGGGTTCTAAACCAGCTCTTTACCGTAGCCAGCGCTGGCTCAAACAGATTGGCTACCCTTCGGCCGCTAACCGAGATAAACAGCCCCTTTCTCTCTCGTTGGTTGCCCAGCGGTGGTATTTCCAGCACATTTTTTCGTGCCCATAATGCCTGACAGCGGTCAATCATCGCCTTAGCCTGAGCCGTTACCCCCATGAATTGAATAGGAGAAGCCAGAACTATCCGGTCAGCCTCCCCCAGCTCCCGGTAAACCATCTGCATATCATCCTCCACCTTACACTTGCCCGTCTCCAGACAGCCATCACAGTGCTGACAGGGGGCAATCTTAAGGTTGTTAAGGATAATAGTTTTAACCTTAGCCCCTCTGCTGGCAGCACCTTTCAGAACTTCAGCCAGCAGGAGGTCGGTATTACCACCCCGTCGTGGACTACCGGCAATACCAAGCACCTTCACTCTAGCTCTCCTTCAATACAACTAAGGATTCCCGCCTCTCTGGTCATCATCTGGCGCTCCAGCTCGGGCTTATCGTGCTCATATCCGAGGAGATGAAGTATACCATGAATAATAAGAATAGCTATCTCCCTTTTTACTGAGTGCTGGTGCTCCTCAGCCTGCGCAACTGCCTGAGGGTAGGAAATAATCACCTCACCAAGGTGGAGAACACCATCAGGAGGTTGAACAAAAGGGGGAAAATCTGCTCCAATTTCTTCCATAGCTGAAAAAGCTAGCACATCAGTAGGCTCATCCTTTCCTCGGTAGCTTTTATTTAGCTGCCGCACCCTTTCCTGGGTGGCAATAACCAGACCCATTTCCACACTAGCGTCAGCCTCCTGAGCAACCAGGACCTGCGCAGCTACACTCTGTAGCCAGCTTTCCTCAAGGCACCCCTCCAGACCTTCATCAATTAGAACATTTATCTCCATGTTGCCTCTGTGCCAATCATCATAGCACAGCCCAAGCAAAGCCCTCAAATGAGATTGTCTATCAACCCTTCGGGCTTGAGCCCATCAGGACGAAGCCTCACCCCCTTAATCCCCCTCTCCTTCTCAAGGAGAGGGGGAAGAATAAGAAAGAGGGGCTAACACCCCTCTTAGACATCCCTGATTAAACAAGCTCCTGCCACCAAAGGAGAGGGGGAAGAGATTTTAGAGAGGGGTTTTGCCCCTCTCTTACTTACACCCCCCTTCCCTTAATAAGGGAAGGGGGGCAGGGGGATAGGTTGCTAAACGGCTTTATAACCTGCATTCTAGCTATATCC
>CAZQRE010000044.1:3208-7187 GCA_964595695.1 uncultured Dehalococcoidales bacterium | reverse complement strand
GTTTAAATTATGACAAAACCTTATAGCCATAGTAGAACATATGTGCTATTATATGTTATATGCAGACAGGGGGGAAGCTATGAGACTATTGAGGTTAGCTGTGGAAAACCAGAGATGGGACCTGGCTGCCCACACCATTGTCTTGGCCACTGCCACCGTGCTGAAGAATGGAGAGAGACCACATGCCAGAAAAAGTAAACAGAAAAAGGGGTGCCCCGCTGGGCAACCAGAACGCTAGGAAGCACGGCTTTTACTTCAGGGTTCTCGATGAGGCGGAGCGGCTCGATTTAGAGCTAGCTCAGGGGGTCGAGGGCATAGACGATGAGATTGCACTACTTCGGGTCAAGATAAAGTCTATCCTGGAGAGCGACCCGGAGAATATCAGGCTTATTATGGAAGCAACCAATACCCTGGCTCGCTTGGTGCGCACCAAGTATAACATCACCAAAGAGCAGAAGAAGGGGCTTAAGGAGGCAATAGGTAATGTCCTTAAAGACATCGCCCTCCCGCTTGGAATCGGCATCGGCACCAGCATCGGTAAATCAAGTTAGTATCTCTAGCCGGATAAATAGGCTGCGCCCCTACCAGCGGGAGGTGGCACGAGCCATCTTGAGTAGCGTGTTCGGCAGGAGGGGTCTTACCTTCTCCGTTGAAATGGCTAGGCAGGGGGGCAAAAATGAGCTGTCAGCCCAGCTTGAGCTCCTGCTTTTAACCCTCTATATGGCGGAGCCGCAGAACCTGGTCAAGTGCTCACCTACCTTCAAGCCACAGACTGTCATCTCTATGATGAGACTAAAAGATAGACTAAACGATGCTGGCTTTGATGGCATCTGGGTCGCTGAGCTGGGTTATATCATCAGGCTCGGGAACGCCAGGGCTATTTTCCTATCGGCTGATGAGTCAGCTAATGTCGTTGGCAACACCGCCCACATCATCTTGGAGATAGATGAGTCCCAGGATGTATCAAAGGAGAAATACACCAAGGAGTTCAAGCCTATGGGGGCAACGACCAATGTTACCACCGTTCACTATGGCACTACCTGGGACGATTCTACCCTGCTTGAGGAGGTAAAGCAGACCAACCTTGAGCTTGAGATGCACGACGGCATTAAACGCCACTTTAGATATGACTGGGAAGAAATCGCCGAATATAACCCCGATTACAGGCTTTATGTTGAGGCAGAGAGGGCGCGCCTGGGAGAGAATCACCCGCTGTTCTTAACTCAATATCGCCTGCTACCCATTCATGGTGGTGGCGGCTTCCTCAGCTTACAACACCGGGCTCAACTCCAGGGCGACCACTCAAGACTCAGGACTCCAGACCCTAGACTAACATATGTCGCTGGTATTGACCTGGCTGGGGAGGCTGAGGAAGAGGAAGGAGCTATTTTAAGAGCGCTGAAACCGCGCCAGGATTCTACCGTGGTCACCATCGGTGAGCTAGACTTCTCCATAGACGATGATGTCCAGAAGCAGCCCAGGGTTAAGGTTGTCGAGCAGTTCTGGTGGACAGGCAGGAAACACACTGAGCTCTATCCCCAGCTAATTGATATCCTCAAAAATGTCTGGAGATGCAAGAAAGTGGTGGTTGATGCTACCGGGGTTGGTCAACCGGTAAGCTCATTCCTTCGGGCAGCGCTTGGCTCAAAAGTCTCTCCGTTCACCTTTACCCAGCAGTCAAAGTCAGGGCTAGGCTTTAGCCTGCTGGCTGCCATTAACTCAGGCAGGTTAAAGATGTATAAGGCAGATGGCTCAGATGAATGTAAGCAGTTCTGGTTTGAGATGGAGAAGGCTAAGAGCCAATATCGTCCTAACCAGACGATGAATTTCTATGTTGACCCTGCTCAGGGACATGACGATTTCTTAATGAGCCTGGCACTGCTGGTTGAAGCCGCTAACCAATACACGCCACGGGGGGCGAGGGGGAGCCTACAGGGTGTTTAAGTCTAGAACGAATATTTGCAGAAGCGTGCTAATAGTATTAGGTAAGTATACCTTGAAGTAACGTATGGGAGATGATAAATGGTAGTCAAATGTAAAAACGGGGTGGAACTAAAGTTTGAGGAAACACCCTACTATTACAAGATTACAGTAGGTAAAAGAACTTGGTATTGGAATAGGGATACGGGACAGTTTGACGGGACATCCTTTAAGGTGGCAGAGGATTAGCTATAGCCCTGTTCCTTTTCCCACTCCCGAGCACCTTCTTCTGTTGTGCGAATTCCCACCTTTTTAAGGTGACTCCCTGGGTATTCTCGTTGGCGCTCTTGCTCTCGGCGTTAAAGGTCTTTAGTTATGCCGCCATCCAGCACCTTGTTGCCACGCTTAACAAGATATTTGTATGTGTCTCTTTTACTACTCATAAATATTACCCCCTTATAACGTGAATTATACTACTAGGATAGGTGGTGTCAAGAATAGGCATAACCCGGAGTGTTTTACTGTATACAGTAAAACATTTGACAAAATGAGACAACTGTAGCAGAATGTTTTTAGCACCAATCTTCGTTGGATTTTGTAATGGCTAAAGTAAAAGATAGTGGAATAAGGAACTTGGCTACCACAAAGCGAGAATTTGTATCTGCTCTAAGAAAAGTGAGCCAGCGTATTGAAAAACCCAAGACACCCTCCAAGAGGTGAATATGACAAGCATTACTTTCCAATTTAACCGAACAAAAGCTATCGAAACGATACTATATTTAGCTCAGAAAGTGTCTGATGCTGATGTCTATGGTATCTGTAAATTACTCTACTTAGTAGACAAGACTAGTCTTGAGAAGTACGGGCGATTTGTTTTCGGCGAATCATACTTCGCCATGAAGGAAGGCTCTACACCGTCAAATGCCTACGACTTATTAAAAGAGGTTGCCGAACTACCTATTGATGAACTTAAAGTAGAGGGGACTCAGGTTATTCCATTGCGAAGTCCAGACTTAGATCGTTTGAGCGAATCCGACATAGAGTGCCTAGAACAAATCATTAGTATATATGGGAATGTACCTAATTGGCACAGGGCTAGAGATGCCCACGATGATGCTTGGCAGAAAGCTTGGGATAAGAGGGGAGACAAGGGAAGTGTTAGAATGCCAATTGAGAGCATCGTGGAATTACTTGCGGATTCAGCTGATTTAGCCGATTATTTATCTAACCACGGTACTGATTAAATACCATGCCTGACATATGGCATATCTACCATGTTCAAAATTGTTCCCATGTAGGACCATGCCCTAAAAACAAGTATGTGGCTATTGTTTGTAGAGATTTAGCACCAATGGGCTTTCTTATAAATTCAAACATTTGCCCGTATATTCAGAATCACCCAGGTCTATTAGCAAGCCAAGCTGTTATAGAAGAATCCAACCATAAATGTCTAAGCCGTGATTCGTATGTGGATTGCGTTGATTTATATGAGTTTGAAGATACAGAGTTAGTAGAGGATCATGGCTCTATTAGTAAACAGGCAATGATACGAATTAAAGAGGCCGTAGATAATTCCAAGACAATTGAGGTGCGATACAAAAAGCTAATTCTCGGCAAAGACTAAATCTTCCATAGAACCGTCAAAAACATAGGCTTATCATCTTTTCTGTGATTATACCTAAATCCATACTCATTAATGTAACTCTGTAGATACTTTTCGCTTACAGCGTGATAAACTCCACCAATACCACGCTTCAACAAACTCCAAAAACCCTCTATGCTATTGGTATGGATGTTGCCACGAGCAAATTCTTTGGCTTGATGCTCTATTCGTAGATGCTTATATCCTAGTCTTGTCATATGGTCATAGTTGGGGAATGTGTCAGTATAAAGAGTTGCACTTCTGTCAACCTTACGAACCATGAAGGGAACTAATGTATGCCTCTTAACATCAGGGACAACCTTAGCTATAACCCTTCCGTTCCTTTGTGCAGTACCTACAACTGCTATCTTGCCTTCTGCACCACGACCACGCTTTGCACAAGAAGAAATTTTCCTC
>CAZQRE010000044.1:0-3108 GCA_964595695.1 uncultured Dehalococcoidales bacterium | reverse complement strand
GGGTACCTATAATCTTAATAGTAGGCGGTTCTCCTGCCTAGATAGAAGCCAAGAGCACCGAGGAGCAGTGCGCCAATGACGAACAGGGTATATATAGCCCAAGTAGGCATGTTAAAGATAAAGCCAACATAGAATGACCCGGTGCCGGTCCACCCGCTCTCATTGGAGGCAGCATCTATAGCCCTTACTCTCCAATAGTAGGGGGCTTCCTTTTTGACCGAGGGTAGCCTCTCCTCTGAGGTGAGGGTGTATTCCGACTCGGTAAGACCCGTCTTCTCCAGTAATATAGAGTCGGTGGTGAACTGGTCATCAGTGGCAATCTGGAGAGTATAGGTTATGGGGAGGCTATCGTCAGTAACCTCAATGGTGAGGTCAGTAGCATCCCCACACCAGTCAAATCTCCAGTCCTTGAGCTTACTGTCCATGAGCGGTAGTTGTGGATACACCGTTGATGGTGCTGCTGACTCCATTATAAAGGTGGATGTTATGGTATTGGTGCCATCAGTAGCCGTTATCGTGTGCTCTCCACCCTCGCTAGCCGGAACCTCAAAGGTAGCGGAGAAGGCTCCATTAGCATCAGTAGCAGTGGTAGCTACGGTGATAGGTACGCTAAGATAGGTGATGGTAACCTGGTGGTTGACTAAAAACCCGGTACCACTAACGGTAACTTCATCGCCGACATGACCGGGCGAGGTCTGGCTGGTAATCGGGCTGATAGTGACACCAGCCGAAGTAGTGAAGTCGGCACTGTCAGTATAGAAGCCATCACTGGCTTTCACTTCGTAGGTGTCATTGACGCAGGGAGGGACAGTGAAAGTAGCATTGCTGAAGCTGCCATTAGCATCGGTGCTAACCAATGCCGGGCTAGTGGTAACTATAACGCCATCAAAGGTGATGGTTATTGACCTGCCAGTTCTAAATCCGGTGCCGCTAACGGTTACCTCATTACCAACCGCACCTGAGATTGGGCTTATGGTTATTGACTGGTTGGTAGTAAAGCTGGCAGTATCATAATAGCTGCTAGCATCTGTTGCCTTTACGGTGTGGCTTCCCCGGTAGCTGTCAGGGACGGTGAAGGTAGCATTGGTAAAACTGCCAAGAGTATTGGTAGTAGCGGTTCCAACGTTGACATTATGGAAGGTGATGGTAACATCTTTGCTGGCGGCAAAACCGGTGCCAGCAACCGTAATCTGGTCACCGACTTGGCCTGAGGAACTGCTCAACCCAATTACCGGGGTTACGGTAAATGAAACGGGGTACCAAAAAGTCTGGTCTTTTACCCATAATGTTTTGCTTCCGGCAGGATATTCACCAATACTGAAGGCGGCATAAAAATCGCCTGCAGAGCCAGTAGAAGCGCTAGTTTTAAGTGTGCTTGTGTCAGGGAAATAAATCAACACGCTTGAATTTACGCTAAAGCCCGTGCCGGTAACGCTTACCGTAGTTCCGCTAAGAGTGGTGGTTGCCGAGGCATCTATACTCAGTGCCAGGGCTGGTGTGGCTGGTATAGCTGTTACCAGCAGGGCAAGGGCAATAGCCACAGCCAAGATTCGAAAGATTTTACAATGTTTCATTTTTAAACCCACCCCCTCCCTCTCTATGAAAGAGGAAAAGACTTTGTTCAGAGGTATTATACCTCTTCTACAACTCTCCTTTATTTTATTAACCTTCTTCTGGCACCACGTTTGGGGATATAGGTTCCAGCAAAATTGTCCAGAATATTTCTAGCAATCAGCCAGGTATTATGAATCTTTATCGCCGGTAAATCCCCCTGCCGGCACAACCGTTTCACTGTCTCAGGGTGGACCTTAAGCCGGCGACCGGCTTCTATCACATTAAAATAATTATCCCGCAGTTCCATAATCGTTCGTGATATTGCTTTATCAAAGCAATGTTATCATAAAGCGCCACTTTTTGTCAACCCCCCAAAAGGCGACAAAATAGTGTTGACGAAGTAGAACATATGTGCTACTGTGGTATCGTATAGTTCTGTTTTGAGAGGTAAGCTATGGAGTTGGAGATGAATCGAGATGGGCTGGATTTGCCACCGGAGTATTGCCATTATCGGGATGAGGGCTGTGATTTGGCTGATTCCTGCCTTAACTGTCCGCTCCCAAGGTGTATTTATGACCAGTCCGGGGGCAAGCAGCGGTGGCTGAAGAGGTTGCGAGACAGGCAAATAATAAGGCTGGCTAGTACTGAGGGTAAGGGGGTAAAGGAACTGGCAATGATGTTTAGACTCAGCCAGAGAACGGTGCAGAGGGCATTAAAGAGGGTTAAAAATGAATGATAACATCTCTATCATCAATCAGCTTGCCCGCCGTGATATGGATAGAATAAAGACCTATAAGGAGCTGCTGGATTTCTATCACGGCATCCACTGGCAAGGTAGGGAAAGGTGGGGGGAGAAGCGACTGACCTTTAGCTACGCCAAGATATTTATTGACAAGGTTACTTCATATCTGATGTCCGGGGTTAACTTTATTGTTGATGCTGTGGACGATTCCGATGAAGCCAGGGCAAAAGCTCGCAGGGCGGAGCAAGCCTTGTACCAGGTATATGAGGAGAATAACCTGGAGCAGCTAGACCTTGATACCGAAATAGACTGCGCTATACTCGGCGACGCCGGCTATAAGGTTATCTGGGATGCTCAAGCCAAGCGGGTCAGGGTTACTGCCCCAGATGTGCAGGGTATCTATGCCTGGTGGCTTGGGGACGATACATCACGGGTGTGGCGAGTAGCCTCAAAGTATATCCTTACCCAAGAGGAGGCTGAGGTGCTCTACCCGGTGAAGCCTAAGGCTAAGACAGCGACTGTCATTGAGCTGTGGACAGATAGTGAATTTGAGCTTTACCTGGATAGTGCCCTGGTGGAGAAGAAGCCCAATCCCTACGGATTTATACCATTTGTTATCTATCCCAACCTGAGAGAGCCGAAGAAGTTCTGGGGTATATCTGATTTGCCCCAGATTATGGAACCCCAGCGAGAGTTAAATCGGGCAATGAGTCAGCTATCCCGAATACTGGAGCTATCAGGTAATCCTATCGCAGTACTGGAGAATGTGGAGGAGTCAGAGGATATCGCGGTTAAGCCGGGGGCAGTGTGGA
>CAZQRE010000043.1:0-7306 GCA_964595695.1 uncultured Dehalococcoidales bacterium | reverse complement strand
CTGGGCGATAATCGTTATCGGTGCAGTCCTGATGATTGCAGTGATTATGCTGATACTGAAAACCAGACGAGTAGCCTAAGTTTCAGGCTAACCCCAGATACTCCGAGAGAGCCCCCGCTAAAGCGGGGGCTCTCTTCTTTCATTATCAGTTAATTGACTTTAAAGCAGAGGGTAGCTAAAATGCCTTAAAAGATGAAATTGCAAATTGTCAAAACAGAAGACAAGGCTAGAGGCAGAAGCCCTAAAGGGAAATACTAAATACTAATATCTAAACTCTAAACAAATTCAAATGACCGAAGTTAAAAACTCAAAACAGTATGATTTAGAAGAGCGAACTCTAAGATTTGCCAAAGAAGTAATAAAGTTTGTAAGTATTCTTCCGAAAACAATGGCAAACATTGAAATAATGAAGCAAATTATCAAGTCTTCTGGTTCAGTGGGGGCGAATTATATCGAAGCCAATGAAGCCTTAAGCAAAAAAGATTTTACAATGAGGGTTAAGATTTGTCGCAAGGAAGCCAAAGAGAGCAGGTATTGGCTGAGGCTTATTGAGGTAAGGGAAGATGCAGAAAAGAGAAGGCAATCATTGATTAACGAAGCTACAGAGCTTATGAAAATCTTCGGTTCTATAGTAGAGAAGGTAAAATAGGTTTTTGGTCATTTGGATTTAGATATTGTTTAGGATTTAGTGCTTCGGATTTAGGATTTAATCCTTGTTTGGATTATGCGCAACTATTAAAGACGCTATATATGGAGGTGGAACATATGCAGATAAAATACTCCCCTGACGCAGATATACTTATGGTCAAGCTAGGTACAGGCATTCCTGTCGACTCTATCGATGTAGCTGAGGGATTAATTGCCCATTATTCACAAGAAAAAAAGCTACTCGAAATCGAGATACTAGACGCCTCACACATCGTAGAGATGAAAGACTTAATACTAAGCGGTCTGGAGTTGACCCGAACCTGATTATTTTTAACAACCCTATTGACTTTCACCTAGAGCAAGGGGTAAACTTCGCCTAATGGCAAAAATAGAATTTGCCGAAAGGGGTGTATGAAAAATGCGCCCCATTGCTCTGGGAATCACTCTGCTAATAATACTCGCCTCAATCACCGCTACCAGCCAAGCCACAGCTAACCCGGATGAACTTAAATGGTCCAGAGTCAATATCCCCACTGAGGGGACGGCAGGTAACTGGGTGCTGGCTTCAGGTTCAGATGTCCAGCACCTGACAATGGCTATTGATGGCACCCTTTACTGCTACGCCAGCCCTTCAGGGACAAGCTACACACTATTTAAGTCCACGGATGATGGCTATAACTGGTCATACACCGGCAGGGTCAAGGACAGTATAGTTGCCCTAGCCACCGCCCCTGATGATGCCAGCATTATTTACTATGCCACCTCATCTAATATTTACAGGTCAACCGATGCTGGCAACAACTTCGTCCTCCTGCCAGCGAACCCGGGTGGGGCTGGCAGTAATTATGTAGAAATCACCTCTATTGATGTTGCCTACCTGGGTTACTACATTGTCGTGGTCGGCACCAGAGACACTGACAACGGCGAGTATGGCGGTATTTATACTCTGGATGAAAGGACACCCTTCGCCTGGACGGACACCAACCTGGGCAACTATGATGTCTATGCGGTAGCCTCCTCCCCAAACTTTCCTGGTGACCGTCAACTGGTGGCGGTGGTCACTGATGAGACCGATACCTTGGTTACTACCAAAGTCGGCGATGCTGCCTGGGGTGCTACCATAGGCGATGCCAGGCTTGGAGCCCTGGTCGTGGCTACTTCAGCCGATATTGCCTTCCCCGAGGACTATGATGCAACCATCGCCTATTATGTCCTGTTTGTGGCTATCGATACCGGCAGTGGAAATGGTGATGTCTACCGAACTAACGGAGCCGTAGCTACCGACCTTAATATAGGCTTTGCCTATGGCTTGAGCAATATTGATGTTACTGCTGTAGCCGTTAGCGGTGATGCGGCTACGGCTAATCTGCTGGCTGGTACCGCTAGTAGTCAAGTTTACCTTAGCACCGATGGCGGGAGCAACTGGACAAGGAGCACCAAACCACCAACAGGACAGTCCAAGACCTGTGTGCTGATGGCACCTGATTTTGCTGACAGTGGCAAGGTATACGCCGCTACCAGCGGCACCGAGAGCGCCTTTTCCATAAGTCAGGATAGCGGGGTTACCTGGAACCAGATTGGGGTAATTGATACCGATATTAGTGAAATCGTTGACCTGGCAGTATCTCCTAATTATGGTCAGGACGATACCCTGTTTATGCTCACCTGGGGTGGAGAGCATAGCCTGTGGCGGAGCCTGAATGGTGGCACAAGGTGGGAAAGGGTATTCACCAGCGCCCTGGCTAATGTAGACGAGATTGATAAGGTTAAACTTTCCCCCAATTATAATAGCAGTCAGGTAGTATTCATCGCCGGGGCTGGAGGCGGCAATCCAGCAATATGGAAGTCGACTGATAATGGACAAACCTTCAATCGACGAACCAGCCGCGACCCTACCACCGGTGCCACATTTACTATAGATATATGGGCAGTAGTTAATGATAATACTCTGTTTGTCGGCAGCTTTGATGCCATTAACAACCTCGGGCTGGTCTACGGCACTACCAATAGCGGCTTTTTCTACACTACCAGGGCAGAGGCTGGCAGCCAGTCACTAAACTCCATAGCCCTATCACCTGACTATGAGCAGGATGAGACTATCCTGGTCGGCAATACCAACGGCTGGGTTTACTGGTCTAACGATAATGGCATCTCATTTGAGCCGCTGCCGCCTGATGCTAGCTCAGCACCCATCACCGGCGCCATAACCGTTGCCTTCGACCCAGAATATAGCCGCAATAAGACCGTCTATGCCGCCAGCAACACTGCGGATAAGGGCATCTACCGCTTTATCATTGGCACCAGCACTAGCTGGAAGAGCATAGATAGCACCTTACCTAGCGGGGGCATGGTCAGTCAGCTGGTGGTGTCGGCTGGTGGCACGCTATATGCCACTAACTTCAAGGCTGATGGTGGTATGGAGCGCTGCCTTAACCCGACATACTCACTGGGTCCGAAATTTGAGACAACAACCAGCGGGCTTGATGATGGTGCCACCTTGTCCGGGCTGTGGCTATATGAGAGCCGGTTGTGGTCAACTGACACCACTAATACCAGGCTGATGACCTTTACCGATAGCTTAACCCTGCCGGTTACCCTCACCTCACCACCTAAACAAGCACCAGGCGTAGGCACCATTATTAATTACATTATTAGTAATGTTAGCCTTGACTGGGAGGCGCTGACCGGTGCTACCAGCTACCAGTGGCAACTTGACCCTGACACAGACTTCTCTACTGTTCCTACCGGATTTGAGGGTAACACCACGGCAAGCTCAACCCAGCTGCCACCACTCGAGCCAGCTCCCACATACTACTTACAGGTACAATCCTACGCACCGTCATTACGCCCATGGTCAGCTAAATGGTCGCTCTCCAACAGCCCTGGCTCTCCGGTTTCACCCCCTGAGCTTTATAGCCCTGAAGCCGGTAGCAGCGGGGTGCCGATAAAGCCTGTATTTCAGTGGGGTGTCATCGCCGGGGCAAATAGCTATGAGCTACTGGTATCTACCGATGCTTCTTTCGGTAATCCGACAATCCTCAAGATTGATGCCTATGCCCTACAAAGCAATACCTGGCAGTGTAATGTGGGGCTGAACTACGATACCACCTATTACTGGAAGGTCAAGGCTATCGGTTCTAACAGTTATAGTGACTGGAGCGCTATTGGTGCCTTCACCACCGAGTCACCACCCCCAGAGTCAGTAACAACCACCCCGCCACCAGCGACACCGCCAGCAACACCGCCACCGGCACCACCACAGCAAACCATCCCCGACTGGGTAATATATCTAGTTGGTGGTCTGCTCCTGACCATAATACTGGTACTAACTACCATACTGGCGGTGGTAATAAGAAGGGGATAAAGGGGGTGAGGTAGAAATAAACCTCAATAGTCAAGCAAGAAGACCTGCATGCTGTCGGGCAGGCTTGACCTGGTAAGGGACAGTTTGGGTTGGGGGGTGACCTGCTTTACCCCTATCTCCTTGAGGAACTTCTCCACTGGCTCCAGCTCCCTGCTTAGTGCTGAAGTCTTGTAGTGCATTGGAACTACGGCTTTGGGCTCAAGCTGCCGAACTACCTCGGCTGCCATAGGGGCATTGATAGTGGACACTCCACCTACTGGCAGCAGTAGCACA
Source organism: uncultured Dehalococcoidales bacterium (assembly GCA_964595695.1). GTDB lineage: Bacteria > Chloroflexota > Dehalococcoidia > Dehalococcoidales > DAOVUZ01 > DAOVUZ01. The sequence goes on along the minus strand of CAZQRE010000043.1, from coordinate 3,021 downwards.
TCCACATTGTCTAGCTCCTCCACCTGCTCAGCAGTAAGCACATGCCCCAGGTCACCAAGGTGACATACCGATATCTCATCTATCTCCATAAGATAGGCAGTGTTTTTGCCCCTCTTTCTGCCTCCTTCCCCATCATGGAAGGTAGCTATCCCAATAATCAGGACGCCACCGATTTCATACTCGCCGGGTCCGGTAACCAACCTCGGCTCACCACCTATGCCCTGAGCATAAGAATGACCTGGGTGGTGATGGCTTACAGTTACAATACCGGCGTTAGGCTTGCCCAATGAGTAACCCAAGCCTGGTGAATAAGGGTCAGTAATAACTATGGCGTTACTACCCCTAATCCTGAAGCAAGAGTGACCTAACCAGCTAATATCCATTAATACCTCTATTTGTCTAAATATAGCACAGGTCAGTTTGCTGGTCAATTTAATAAAATCCCCCCAAGTTTCCCTTGACAAGTAATGGCTAGAGGTGGTAAGTTAAATAGTATTTAGCAGTCTAAGCCTGAGACTGCTAATCTAGGGACTCCAAGGAAAATCGAGGTAAAGATGTTATCTCACCGAACAGAGACAATACTCAAGTCTATAGTGGGTCAATATATTACCAAGGCAACACCGGTGCCGTCACAGAGTATCATCAATGACTATGAGCTGGGGGTAAGTGCGGCTACCATCCGCAATGAGATGGCATACCTGGAGCGGGAGGGTTATATCAACCGCCCCCACCCTTCAGCCGGGAGCATACCCTCAGATAAGGGCTATCGCTACTATGTGGAGTCTCTAACCAACATTGAGCTCCCCTTAGCCGAGCAGCGCTTGATAGGTCACCTCTTCCACCAGATAGAGAGGGAACTGGGGGAGTGGCTAAGCCTAGCGGCAACACTCATAGCTCAGCTAGCTCAAAACATGGCTGTAGTTACCATGCCCAAGCCAGTGGGCTGCCAATTTAAGCATCTGGAGTTGATCGCCCTACAAGATTCACTGGCACTGGCTGTCCTCATCCTTCGTGGTGCCAGGATAAAGCAACAGCTGGTAACCTTTGACCAGGTTATATCTCAACCGGAGCTAACGGTTATTACCTATAAACTAAATGCGGCTTATTCTGGCTTGACCAGCACACAGATTCTAGCTAAAAATATAGACCTTTCCCCCACCGAACAGCAGCTAACCGATTGCCTGATAAAGATAATGCAGGCTGAAGATAAGCAGGAGTATGAGGAGCCTTACCTTAATGGCTGGCACCTTATGCTTAACCAGCCAGAATTTGTCCGCAGTCGCCGGATGCTAGCCTTAATGGAATTGGTTGAGCACAGAAACCTGCTGAGCACTATCGTCCCTCACGAGCTGCCCAGCCAAGGGGTGCAGGTAATTATAGGTAAGGAGAATAAGGCAGAGGTTATCCACGATTTCAGCGTGGTCATTAGCCAATATGGTCTTCCAGAAGAAGCCATTGGCACTATAAGTGTAATTGGTCCCACTCGAATGCCCTATGCCCGTACCATCTCGGCTATAAGCTATCTATCCTCGGTGCTGAGTAGGCTGGTAGCCGAGCTTTATGCCAGAGAAACACCCTGACCTGAATCCATAAGGTAGATAATAATGATTGAACAAGAGCCAGAAGAAGGTCAAACCAACCAGATAGAGCCACAGGTGGCTGAGGCAGAAGATATAGAGACATTAAAGCAGTCCCTGGCTGAGGAGAAGGCAAAGGCAGAAGCCAATCTGGCTAACTGGCAAAGAACTCAGGCTGACTTCATTAACTACAAGCGGCGTAGCGAACAGGAGAAGGAGGAGATTGGCAAGTTTGCCACCTCTATCCTCATGCTTAGCCTTCTGCCCATTCTTGATGATTTGGAACGAGCTTTTACCTCCATTCCACTTCATCTCGCCCAACCTACCTGGGTGGATGGTATCAGGCTCATCGAGCGTAAGCTCCAGGCAAGCCTAGAGGCACAGGGATTGTCCCCAATCAAGGCAATAGGTGAACCATTTGACCCCAAGCTCCATGAAGCGACAATGTACCGCAAGGGTGAAGAGGGAATAGTCATTGAGGAGCTACAAAAGGGTTACAAGCTACATGATAGGGTTATTCGCCCAGCTATGGTAGTGGTCGGCAATGGAGAAAAGGAAGAGGAAAAGGAGGAATAAGCTATGGCAAAAGCTATAGGTATCGATTTAGGCACAACTTTTTCTGCGGTGGCGGTAATGGAGGCAGGAGAACCAGTAATTATCCCCAACGCTGAGGGTGGTCGTATTACCCCATCAGTAGTAGCCGTAAGTAAAAGCGGTGAGCGCCTAATAGGGCAGATAGCCAAGCGCCAGGCTATCACCAACCCCGAAAACACTATCTTCAGCATCAAGCGCCTGATGGGGCGCAAGTTTGATGAGCCTACGGTAGAATATGATAAGAAGCTTTTGCCGTTTAAGATAGCCAGGGCAGCCAATGGTGATGCCAGGGTAGTGATGGGTAATAAGGAATATAGCCCAGCAGAAATCTCGGCCATGATTATACAAAAACTTAAAGTGGATGCCGAGGCTTACCTTGGCGAGAAGGTTACTGAGGCCGTAATCACCGTGCCCGCCTATTTCAATGACTCCCAGCGGCAGGCAACCAAGGATGCTGGCAAGATAGCTGGCCTTGAGGTGCTGCGAATAGTTAACGAGCCAACCGCTGCCTCTATGGCCTATGGGCTGGATAAGAAGAAAGAGGAGACCATCGCTGTCTATGACCTCGGTGGTGGCACCTTTGATATATCTATTCTGGAACTAGGTGGTGGCACCTTCCAGGTCAAGTCAACCAACGGTGATACCCATCTCGGTGGCGATGACTTGGACCAGAGGATTATGGACTGGCTATGCGATGAGTTCAGACGAGACCAGGGAATAGACCTGCGACAGGATAAAATGGCTCTACAGCGACTGAAGGAAGCCGCTGAAAAGGCTAAGTGTGAGCTATCCACTGTCCAGCAGACCGAGGTAAACCTTCCCTTTATCACCGCTGATGCCAGCGGACCCA
>CAZQRE010000042.1:6159-7408 GCA_964595695.1 uncultured Dehalococcoidales bacterium | reverse complement strand
TTGCAGAGGAATGCCAGAATTGTGCAGCTTGTTTTCCTCCAGCTAACCGAGGAGACAGAAGGCTACCACGGAGCCTATCAAGAGGAAAATATAGATTGATTATCTAGCCGACTACAATGTTCAATGCCGCTGGCATTAGCCAGAAGGATGCTGAATTGACAAAATGTATAAAGGCTCTATAATTTAACAAACTTCAGGTAAAGGAAGAGCAATCTTCAGTTACTAAATATAAAGGGGGGATTATGACAGTAAAAATAGTTACCGATAGCAGTGCTGACCTGCCTGCCCAATTAGTTCAAGAGCTGGGGATTACCATAGTCCCCTTATATGTGCGTTTTGGGGAAAAGGTCTATCGTGACCGGGTCGACATCAGCGAAGATGAGTTTTACCAGAGGTTATTACATGACCCTGTCCACCCTAGCACCATTCAGCCCACACCACAGGATTTTGCCAATGTCTACCAGAAACTATCACTGGAGGCTGATGGGATTGTTTCCATCCACATCTCGGCTAAATTAAGTGGCACCTGTAACTCGGCACTACAGGGCAAGGAGATGATAGAAAAGGGGTGTCCTATTGAGGTGGTTGACTCACAAACAACATCAATGGGTCTAGGATTGATAGATATAGCTGCCGCTATCGTGGCTAAGGCTGGAGAAGGTTTACAAACGGTAATGGAAGAGGTAAAACAGGCTATTCCCAATATACATTTGCTCTTTCTCCTTGATACCCTCGAATACCTGCTCCGGGGTGGGCGCATTGGTAAGGCAAAGGCGCTACTGGGCTCAATATTAAATGTGAAACCGGTGCTTATCCTGAAAGACGGAGAGGTAGTGCCGGCTGGTCAGGTCCGCAGTCGGGCTAAGGGTATAGACCGGCTATTTGATTTTGTAAAAAGTGCCTCAAATATTCAGGATTTAGCCGTTGTGTATAACACTACACCTGATGAAGCCCAAGCCTTGGGAGAGCGTATGGGCACCATATTTACCAAAGAGCAGATTAAATTAGCCAGAGTGGGACCTATGCTCGGGGTACATGTTGGTCCGGGGGTTCTGGCTGTAACCTTTAGAGAAAAGAAGACGGTTGGCTAAAGGATAATGAAGAAGTGGCAGCGGAGGGATTCGAACCCACGACCAAAAGCTTATGAGTCTTCTGCTCTACCCCTGAGCTACGCTGCCATTCACGTTTATTATATGATAAAATAGCACTTTCAATCAAACCACTGGTAAGCAAAGTGGTAAGCACCTTT
>CAZQRE010000042.1:0-6059 GCA_964595695.1 uncultured Dehalococcoidales bacterium | reverse complement strand
TGGCTTTGCAGTAAAGGCTTCTGGTGGTTCTGAACCTCCCTTTATTTCAGTTTCAAATCCTGATTTTTCCCAGGTCTGTATAATAGAATTTATAGCTTTCGCTTGCTTTTGCAAATTTTGTTTATAGGAGTCTTGGCGTTCTCCTTCGTATGAACCCTTGATTTTATAGGGAGTTGTTAATTTCTGATATTCAGATGACTCTCTTACGAATACCTGTATGACAACACTCCTGATTGACTCTATCCAGACAGAGTATTTAGCATTGTTGTATCTCAACCTTGCTAGAACAGGGATTTCTGTTAGTTTTTCTTCTAAGAACTCAATAGCTTCTCTTTTATCCATTTCTCTACCTCACCCCCTTTGCCCCCTCTAATTACTGTGAATTATACCTAGATTCTATCCCCCCGCAGTATGGGTGTCAATGATGATAACTAAAAAAAGAGAGCGGAGACGTTCTCCCAATCGGAAGTGCCGAGAGAATTAACCGTCTCTCGGTTTTTTTATTGCCCGTGCTTTGCTTGAGACTGATACTTCTCAAAATCTCTTCTTGCTATCTTCTTCACCCGTTCCTCTTCTCTGTAATAGCTCTCACTATTGCGTTTCTTGAATCCACACTTTACGCATTTCCAGATATAACCACCCCAAAAACTTTGAGTCTGTTCAATCTCAGTTTCACATTTAGGACATCTGGGAGGTGTATCTATATCTAAGTCGTGTGGGGTTATCGGTTCTGGGTCAAGTTCGTACCAGGGAGGGGCAGGAGCACGGACAATCCAAATAACATCAGCATATTTAAGCTTACCGATATTTCTCCAACCACCATAAGGTACTGAAATTATGGATATTAGGGAATGACCCTCTTTACGTAAGTGTTTGATGCGGTAGCGAATAGCAATGACCAGAATCCAAAGGGCAAATATGGCTACCAAGATAATCCAAACTTGGCTTGGTACACTGGCAAACCACTCTAACCAATTACCTGTAGAAGCTTTAGAACCAATACCCGTAACGACTGGAATTAAGAACGCCAATAATATCGGGACAATTATCTTGTCTAAAAGTAAATTGACTGCTTTCATAATTCATCAAAATTCTATCCCCTCGCAGTATGGGTGTCAATGGTGGTAGTAAGAAGGGCTAGTGATGAGCTAGTCCCTTTTTCATGCCTGTGGGAGGAGATTTGTCTTAATGTATTATCCAGCAACCTCTACGGCAATTGTGGCAAGTCCAAGGCTGTATTCTGTAATGTGGGATAACCCTGAACCAATGATTAAGACTTTTTTAGGTTTCAAATTTTACTCCTTTGGTTTCCACTCTGGATTATCCTTTGGAATCCATTGTGGGTTTCCAGGTCGTACCCAAGTAGGAGGTTGTTCCTCTATAGCTTTCAGATACTTCAATAATACTGGAGAGGCGTCTCGAACGAATTTAACCGAACCTTTTGAAACATCCTCTCCATGGATCGCTGATGAACATATAGCAAGGACATCACGAATTATATCGACACTTACGGGAAGAATTGTACCGCTCTGTGACAGGCTATGTACTATCTGGAGCGTTGTTCGGAAGCGTCTTTCCTCAGGAGGAACCCAAAGCCGTTTAACAATACGCCTCAACTCATTCTCTATTGCATAACGAACGGAAAATAGAAATCGAGTATCATCTGGAATTTCAGGCTCCACTACGGATGCTGGTTTTTTAATCCCTTGTTCTTTAAAAAATTGTTCTAGTACAGGTCGCATACGCTCTAAATCATAATCTGTCGGCGGAGTGAGGATTATCTGTGGACTTATCTCTGTTCTCATATTAATGGTATTCTGAATATCAGACCTCAAATTAATGATCTGTTCTTTGAAATCAGTCCTAAGATTATCAATTTCTCTTTTTAGCTTCACACCAAAGAAGTCCACTTCTTGAAAAAGTGGTGCAGCTAATAACGCTATAAATATCAGCAGAATGGCAATATCCGAAGTGTCAGCCCATCCACGAATTATGTCATCAAGTCTGTTGAATAAAATAACTGCTACAAAGGTGGTTAAGCACCCCCACAGTATTATTTTCATCCAGTTAGGTAATTTCATTCTCTACCTCATTCCCCTTTATCCCACCTATCTTAATATTCCTACCTAGATTCTATCCCCCCGCAGTAGTGGGTGTCAATAATGGTAGTAAGAAGGGCTAGTGATGAGCTAGTCCCTTCTTATTGTATGGACACCGGTAGCTTTGAAGGTGGCATAAACCCTCTTCGTGATTTCTAAATTTAACTCCTCGGCTGACCTTTTTGTTACCAGAGCAATTAGTCGAAAACCACAGTCTATCTCAATGCGGGTAAGTGAACCAACCGATACTACGCGGGTTATTTCCCCAATGAACGAGTTTCTGGCGCTGGTCGGGGCCGGTGATAAGGCTAGGGTAATATCCTCCGGTCTAACACAGGCACACACCTCTTCTCCAACCGGGTAACCAGAAACCGCCTCTATAACAACCTTATCGCCAATATCTATGGCAACCACCCCTTCCTCACTGGCTACTATTACTCCATTGATGATATTTTCGATACCTACGAACTCAGCCACCTCCCTATTTCTGGGCGAAGTAAATACCTCTCTCCAACCTCCGGTTTGATAGATTTCGCCATTTATGAGCACACCTATTCTATCAGCCAGACGCTGACCTTGGGTCATATCATGTGTCGCCATTATTATGGTAGTATTATACTGATGAACAATATCTGTTATTAACTCCTCGATTCTTGATGTTGAAATCGGGTCAAGGTTGGCTGTAGGTTCATCCAGTAGTAATATCTCTGGTTCAATTGCTATCGCTCTGGCTATTGCCACCCTTTGTGCTTCTCCACCGGATAATGTTCTGGCATTTCTATTCTTATAGGCTGAGAGATTAACCATCTCCAGAATAGTGTTGACCTTTTGGTGAATACTGCTTTTCCCTACCCCCCTCCATTTCAAGCCATAGGCAATGTTACTATAGACGCTGGTGTTAAATACTACTGGTTTTTGGAGTACGAATGCCATCCTTCTGCGTGCCTCTAATCTAACCCTCCCCGGCTTGGTGACATCCGTGCCATCAAGATATATTCTTCCTGATGTGGGTAAATCAAGCAGGTCAATCAGGCGTAAAAGGGTCGTTTTGCCGGCACCGGTGGGTCCAATCAGGGCAAAGGTTTCACCCTTGTCAACCCTTATGTTGATGTTTTTCAGGGTGTCTTGCTCACCATGTTTTTGGTGCAAATCTACTACCTCTATTAACGACATTATTACCTCTGCTGTATCCTGTTTAAGGCGACATTGACCATAAGTGCTATGAATATGAGAATTATGCCTAGTGCTATTGACAGCTCTAGCTCGCCCTTTGATGTTTCCAGTGATATGGCTGTTGTCAGCACCCTGGTGAATCCCCTGATATTGCCACCAATCATCAAAGCAATTCCCACCTCTGAGATAGCTCGGCCAAAGCCCATTATGACCGCGGCGACAACCGCGTATCTTGCCTCCTTTAAGATAACCACAATAGCTTGAAAATCGCTGGCACCAAGTGATAGAGCCGTGTCCCTAATTGCTTTATCCACACCACTGAGAGCCGAAATGGTTAAACCGAGTAATATCGGTGTCACCAGTATCATTTGCCCTATCACCATAATAGTTGGCGTGAACATTATATTAACGCCACCGATGGGTCCAGCCCGAGAAAAGAGGACAAAAACAAATAAGCCAACACAAACGGTAGGAAGGCTAAAGAATGTCTGGATGACATTTATCAAAATCCGCTTGCCCGGGAAATGGTGAAAGTGTATCAGGCTAGCAATTGGTAAGCAGATTAGAGAGGCAAGCAGGGCTGAGGTTACTGAAATGATTAGTGACCTCCCGGCTATCTCCATAACCTCCGGGTCAAGCGAGGCTATAAGCTCAATAGCCTTGATAAAGCCCTGCCATATTTCAGTCAATGGATTTTAGTCCTTCGCTTGATATGTTGCGTTATTATTTGGGTTCTGCTCCAGCACAAGGGGTGAATAGCTGCCTTCCATACTCCTCAACGCCGTAACTACCGATGAGCTTTTCTACTTCAGGTGAGGTAAGGAAGTCTATCAGGTTGTTTGCCATATCAATCTTGGTCTGGGGATGCCTTTCCGGATTTATGGCTATCGCCGAATATACATTGAGTAGTATGTCGCCCCTGTCCACTATTGGCACTAGGTCGGTCTTACCCTTGTAAGCCAAGAAAGTCGCTGTGTCGCTCAGGGTATAGGCTTGCTTTTCAGTTGCCATGAGTAGGGTAGGTCCCATCCCGCTTCCAGCCTCTATATACCATCGTCCATACTCCTGAACCGCTTCATAGTTGTAGCCAATGCTTTTCCAGATAGCTTTCTCCTTTTCATGCGTCCCTGAGTCGTCTCCCCTGGAAACAAACTGAACTTGTTCCGGGTTCTTCTCTCCTTCCTCCCTTAGCCTTTTGAAAGCCTCTTCCGGGCTCAGACCCTTGATTCCTGCCGGGTCATCATCTGGACCCACGATGAGAAAGTAGTTGTAAGCAAAGACAACTCGCTCTACACCGTAACCCTCGGCTACGAATTTTTCCTCGCCAGCTTTAGAATGGATGACGATAACATCTACATCTCCCCTTCTACCGTATTCCAGGGCTTTGCCAGTTCCGGCGCAAATGATGTCCAGCTCTACGCCGTACTCCTTCTCAAACTTCGGTTTCAGGTAGCTCCACAATCCGGTGTCATAAAGGCTTGTGGTCGTGGCTACCCTCACTGCTGAAGTTGAACACCCCGCCGTTCCCCCGATTAGGCTAACGAGCGCTATCCCCGCAATTAAAGAACTAATTACTTTATTTCTCATAAAAAAGCACCTCGGAAAGGAGGTGCTTTGAAAATAGACGATTAAAATGTCTATTAGTAGGCTCTCCTTTCCAAACATGGGAGGCACCACTGTTTCCGGTGATACCCTATCGGCCAATCTCCATAGGTATACCTTTAGGAAAACAGGCTCGGAGAGAGACTTAATTTTTATCTAAATCATACTATATCATATTCTACCTAACTGGCAAGCTTATCTTGCTAGCTGTGGCAAGGCTGTTTAAAGAGCGCTGAAAAACCGTGTTTTTACTGTTTATTGATGGGGGGGCAGGGAATGGCGACAATTGCCGACAGAAAGTAGGGCTACTTCCCTCGTTTTTCATAGTCACGGCACCAGGTGGCGTTAGGACGCTCTGGATTATGGCATGCCCCACGCCAATCCCACTTGCAGCTATCACACAGGAATATGTTTATTCCTAGTGCCTTCTTAATCCTGAGCTTAATCTGGTGTTGCCAAGTGGGCTTCATCTTTAACCTAAAATAATTTAAAATATATTTTTAGTGTATCAGGTTAGATGCTATCTGGCAACAATTGTGGTAAAATGTAGTCAGATTTTTGATAATGATTTCTGGTAATAATAATTTAGCAATAAGGACAATTTGTTATGACCGTCCCACAGCTAAAAAAAGAAGAGCAGCAACTAAATCTGGAGTCGCTGACCTGGGGCGACCTGACCTGGGTCAACATCGAGGGGGCGACGGAACGTGAGACAGAGTATCTGGCTCAAAATTATCCCTTCCACCCCTTGGATTTGGATGACTGTCTCAGTCGGATACAGCGACCTAAAATAGATGAATATAAAGATTATCTATTTTTGGTCTTTCACTTCCCGGTATTCAATCAAGAGGCAGGGGTAACCACACCCAGCCAGCTATCGGTGTTTATTGGCGAAAACTACCTGATTACCCTGCACAAGGGGGAGCTTAAGCCGCTGGTAAAGCTGTTCCGGGAATGCCAGATTGATGAAGAATCTCGGCAGGAGTATTTCAGCCAGGGCTCCGGCTATCTCCTCTACCGGATAATTGACAGGCTGGTTGACTACTGCCTGCCGATATTGAATAAGGTTGGTGACAATATTGAGAATGTTGAGGATAGTATCTTCTCCAATGGAGTGCGTGGCACAGTAAAGGAAATCTCTATGCTTCGCCGTGATATTATCTCCTTCCGCCGTATCATCGTGCC
>CAZQRE010000041.1:0-7426 GCA_964595695.1 uncultured Dehalococcoidales bacterium | reverse complement strand
AGAGGGAAGAGGAAGCTATTGGTGGCAATGGACACCCCTCTTTCGGCTAGAAATGTGGAGAAGAAATCCATTTTATAATAAATAGGCATGAATTCCCACAATAAACGGTATTTTTCGTTAGTAACTGCACCAATTCCCCTTTTAACCCTATCCAGCAATTCATTACGAAGGGTCTTATAATATTCCACAGCCGTAGTTGTCCCTCGTAAGCATATAAGGGGAAGCATATGAACCTGTGCCTCCAAAGCATCCATAGGGGTTGGAACCGTTGCCGATAAATCCAGAATCTGTCGCCACAGCCTAAGAGCTTGGACAGATAATCTCTCAACTTCCTGGAGCCGCTTGTAATTTAAAGCCTTACCGGTAACTGTTTCTAAAAAAGCTATCATATCTTTATATTGGTCAACAACATATTGAACATGATGTGGAGGCGGGATAGCTTCAGCAGCAAAGGGAATATCTAGCAAGAAATAGGGGATGTTAAGAGACTTGCTTATTACTTCAGAGGATTTAGCCATAGACTTGCAGATATTGGAACTACAAACTACCATATCGGGACGGGGAAGCCTAAGATTAAGCTGTAAATCATAAAGAAGAGCGCCAAAACCAAGTTTAATATGGGAGCAGATACCAGCCGACCACCCTTTTGCTTCCACTCCGCCAAGAGTCTCCCCTGTTTTTCCAAAAATGGAGTATAGGGCGGAGTGATTTTCGGGATACATAGGGATGATGTCAAAGGCATAGAGAATATCACTAGGGAAGCCCAAGGTTACAGAAGCTACCAGTTTCCCATTGTTACGAGCATTAGCCAGTGCCTTATAATACTGGAGCAGGTATTCATTAAGAATAATGGTGCTTTTTAATCGATTATGGTAGGGTCTCTTCTTTCTCATCTGGGTTAAAATCCTTTAACGATTTCAACAAATGCCTCTACCCGGGTTTGAACTTGCTGGAAGGACGCTGTTTGCTGGTCATAGTCAATAACTAGACTTGGGTAGCCTTGTTTATCTAGAGCATTCTTTAGCAGGGGATAATCAAAGGAATAAGGGTCGCAGGAGCGTAGCAATAAAAAGACCACGCCATCGGCTTTACTTGTTTCCACCATATCTAAAAGGGCTTGTTCCCGGCTAAATTCTGAATCATATTTGGTAGAGCATGGGGATTTACCCAGGTATTTTCTGGCAATATAGGCTAGAGGGTCTCCCCCTCGGTGAAAATCTTGGACATAATTTGCCCCATCTAAAAAATAACGAGAACCGGTGCAAAGATTATCATCGACAACCAGAGCATTAGAATCTTCAATCACATTAATAATATCAGGAAAGGCACAAATATTTCCGGTTAGGACAACTCTAGCTAATGCCTCTGTTTCTCTTGGAGACACTTTATTCTGCTTGAGATTAGATATTAGTTCCTCTAATAATTTATTATGTTCCTCCTTTGGTATCACCATACTAGAGATGACCATATTTAAAATATCACTGCCCCGAAGTATTCCCTGGTTTTCCCGGCGCCAGAGGTAAACCGCTTTTAGCAGCTCCCGGTTTTTCTCATAAATTTGAATACTTTCCCATAATTTATCCCTTTTGATAGATATCCCCAGATATTCCTCCAATTTACTCTTAAAAGACTTTATCTCCTCAAGCAAAAACTGGTAAGAATGAGGATTATTTAATTTGACGGGGAAGATGATGTTGGCGACAAACTGGTTGTTAAATATTTGGCGCCAAATATCGGAAAGGACCCGGTTTGAATCACAGGTATGGGAAAAAATAACACCATCTAGATAATCCAAGGTGCCATCTAAACCTAATTCTAAGGCACTCCTGACAAAGGAACAGCCAAAAGATGGCATATGAGCCTCAGTGTAGAGCAATTTCCTCCTGTCGCCTAGAATCCTAATTGGTAGCATTCCAGCAGCATGAATCAATTCTGCGGGAAAGTAGGTGCAAAAATAGCCAAAAACTCTTTTCCCGCTCTCTGCTTTTAACTGTTTAGGGAGTTCATACCTATTTTCACAAATTTCACTAAATCGTAGTAATATATCTTCTTCCACTGGTTACTATCCTTCGGTATTTCTTAGTGATGACTGCGCTGTACTCAATATCTTAATCAGGTTTCTCAGGCAGGGTTTTTTGATACAATGCTCTTAACTTCCTAAGGTATATTCCTTGGGCTACGAGATAGAGTCCTAGTATCACCAGATACACTCCCCCTGCCCATGGCACTATAGGCAGGACTTGGGGATAGAACATAATAGCTGCCAGCATAGTTGCCGCACCAGCTATATAAGATAGTATCTCCAGCCTTCTTATTAGTTTCTGTATCTTACTTCTATATGGTTCGTTATTCATTTTGTCTAGTATTTATTTTACACGCTTCCGTGTATTCTGTCAAGAGTTTGGTTGGTTTTTTAATAAGCAAACACATGCTTAAAATGGGATAAATACTCCATATCTACAGGCTTACCAAAACTGTAGAGGGTATCAACTTCAAAGCCATATTTCTGAGCTAGGTTTCCAATTTCTTCGACTTTTGCTGGCGTTAAGTTTCTACCCAGTGAGTAATCCTCCCTTCTTTCTTCTAGTGACAAAATAATAAGCTCAGTAAGGCAAGGAAGGACTTTGTTTGGGTAGAACCCGGAAACATGCAAAGACCTTCCTGACAGAGAAACTATTCCCGTATCTATAACTAATGCCTTCCCAGAATTTAGCGGTGCATTTCTGGGAAATGATACATCAATAATAATTGCCGGCTTATCAAGTTCATTAACATTAACAATCTGCCCCTCGGCACCTACGGTAAAAATAATCTTACACTCCTTTTGCGCTTCCCGAAGACTAGACGCCAGTCCAAGGGAGGCGTGATATTTCCCTGAAGTTTCATTAATAAATCTTCGACAGTGCCGTGTTGGCTTAGCTACCAAAGTTACATCAATCCCCCGGGAAAGGAGACACTCTGAGAGGAGAGTCCCGATAGCACTTGGGAAACCATAGATAGCAACCTTCTCCTGTTCTGGCTCCCTTTCAAAGAAATCTAGTAACTTCATCAGCACTTGGAGGCAGTTAAATACCAAATAAGAATCTCCGTTAGTAATGGGGGTGTCTACTCTCTGCTTTAGGTCTTGCCCCCGGCGACCAATCTTACCCAACATTAGGGCTAGACCAATTATCTCCGCCCCCTGCTCCTGGGCCATTTGGCAGGCACTAGCAGTCATCTCTAAGGCTAAATTTTGGTCCTGAAGTATCATCTGGGGGACGAGGGGTATAATTAAATGACTACCGCAGCAATTTTCTCCATTCTGTGAGGTAATTTGCATACTTGGCCCATATTGCACAACCTGAGCTTGCTTGAGCATAGCCTCTACTACTTCACTTACAGAAACCCCATACGGTATAAGCTCTAGAGGCATTCCTCGGTCTTCAATCTCTTCTGGGGAGAGCAGATGGAGAATAAAGCTGAATTTCACTGTAGCTCCTCAGACAACTGTTTAATGAGTTCGTCATCAAATGAGGGGGGAAATATTATGCTGTTACAGGAATTACACAGGAATACCGGGCCGGGGGGGACATTCCCATCAGGGAACTCTAGTTTATCTTTATCAGCCGGGGTAAAATCTTTGGACCCACATTTTTGGCACTGCTCAGGCTGCCAGCGAGCAAGCTCTAACCCCTGCTTAACCAGGTTAACATAAGTTTGAGGAGTAATTAAGGAAGGAACATCCCTTTCTGCCATACCTTTATATATCCGACCCTCATCTACCTCAGATAATGCCAGTTTTAGTAACCTGACACCTATTTGGGTAAGCTTCCCCTCCTGGACGAGCTTTTCCCTGCCAAAAACGGCTGCTATTCTTTGTAAAGGCGGTCTTCTGGGGATAGAAATATTAAAAGTCTCCTCTAAACGGATATCTAGATCCAAGAAATCAATGGATTCCATGCCCAAATCATCAATTAAGGAGGAATTTACCGAAATCCCATCAGGCTCTATTTGCAGGATGCCCTCCATTATTTCTTTAACCTTGGCCAAAATTTTTCCATCAGAATAAGAGCCGGATACCATGTAAACCTCCTTACTAATTAGTTTGAATAGACCCTACTATAGTAGGGTCGTCATATGCTTGATTAGTCTCTTCTTCACGAGCGGCTGAGGGGCTCAAGAAGAAGATATGTCCAGACTTGATCTTTATAACTGATTTTTTTGACTTAATTGTGATATCGATGTCCTTATTTCTTAAGACTCTGCCAATCTCTCGGATAAAAGACTCTAATTCATCTAGCTTAGGAAGCACTTTCAGCCCCTTGCTTTCCAGTCCTACCTTATAGATAATGTTAACCGTTTCTCGTAGTGCCTCTGACATAGAGTCCTTATCAATATACTGTTTAAGTCGTTGCTTTTCGGCGGGGGTAAGAACAAAGACGACCCTCTCGGTTCTTTTTTGCTGGAACGGCTTTTTGGGGCGTCCGACTTTTATCTCCTGAACCACGCGCCACCTCTAATATAGTTTATAAATTTATTACCACATTCTAGAGTATGAAGGTAAAAAAATGAGGTAAATAAGGTAAATAGTTGGTTAGAAATTGGTAAAGGTGAGGTAAAATAATGGTTCTTACCAAGGGGTTAAGATTAGATTAGGTGAATCCCGGTTGCCAGTCCTATTGCTATATCATTCTCTGGCTGATATAATACACCAGCCAAGCACGACGCTGGGTCAAGGTTTTGATTATTGGGGAGGCTATTGTCTAAAATGAACTTCCTTAAAGGGTTAGCTCTCGGTCTCTTAAGCTTCCTTCTCTTACTGTCTCTATCCACTTTTGGTATTGCGTTCCTGTTAAATCAAACTATCCTCAACCCAGGCTTCATTACCTCTGAACTCAATAAGCTCGATGTGCCCTTATTGGCAGAAGAACTTCTCAGGGAACAAATCCCCGAAGAAGACTTCCCTGAAGAGTTCGGAGATGTCCTAGTTAATACCATCACCGACCTTGAACTCTGGATACAAGAACAGGTAAGTGATGCTGTCTATTCCAGCTATGACTACCTTAGTGGAAGGAGTCAAATCCTGAGCGTGGTCATCCCCCTGGAGCCAGTAAAGGAAAGTCTGAAAGACAACGTGGGGGAAGCCATCCTGCAGTTACTACCCCCAGAACTTGCCGGAGCATCTCCAGCCCAGATAGAGCTATTCCTTAATGAGCTCTATGAGCAGATTGATGAACTGCTACCGGCGACGTTTGAGATTAGTGAAAGCTCGTTACCTCCCGATGTCCTATCTACACTTGAGATGGTAAAGCAAATTATCAGCTATTTCCAGGTCGGCTACAAATTTCTGATTGGCTTTATGCTGCTGCTAATTGCAGGCATTATTCTCATAGACCGCCAGGTAAGGGGTGCTACCCGCAAGTTAGGTGCCATCTTCCTGCCTGAAGGAGTTCTGATGCTTGTGGGTGTTTTTGTAGCCAAATACCTTGCCGGGACACAGATAGCGCAATTTGGTATTCCTCCCTACCTTCAGGAGTGGCTACCACAACTAGTCAGTGACTTTGTGGCTCCGCTGCTAATGCTCGGCATCGGTCTTTTAGTTGTCGGAGTAGCTCTGCTTACATTCTCTTTCGTCTATAAACGCCAAGCTTAGTTACCTATGTAGTAGCCTATGCCCTGAATCGTGATAAGATTTTTGTTAACCTCGGTCTTGGCGCCAAGTATGCTCTCCACCAACCATAGATTGGTCTCGACATGCTCGGTGAGCCTTGGTACCCTATATTCACTAACCCCGTCAGCTAAAGCAGCATAAAAAATAAGCTGGTCGGCTAAATAGCGGTCAACGGTAGCCCCTGTCACCAAATCCTCTACCAGGTTACTGGCCACATATCTACCAATGTCTTCTGAGGTTCGTCTCGGCTCACCGGCCCGGTCAGCGCCAATAATACACCCAGAACTAGTTTTAGCATATATGGCAAGAGCGGCACCTCTCTGAAGGGCAAGGGAGTCATAGACAATTTCTATTTGGGCACTATATCCGTTTAACTTAAGCACCTGGCTACATTCCTCTGCCATTCGCTCACTCACTCTCCTCGGCTTGAGGTGGGAAGAAAGGGCAATCCCTTCAATGCTAGTCACATCCCCCTGGCTAGGTAACCTGATTGGCTTTATTTTCCCCGTCACCGGTTCCACCTCCACCTGTATAATTCCACCCCCACTGGGGACATAGCCAGGACGAATAATACTAAGCCTAGCGGTTATCCCCATCTTGTTCAGTATAGGCAAAAGGACATATTGCATATGGTAAGCAGAAGGAGCAAAGTCCTGAAACAATCCCCCCGATACCTTAAAGCTCATAGCTCCTCGGGAAAAACAGGCAGCGGGTAAAAGGGTCATAGCCAGCAAAGTAGTCGACCCGGCGGTGCCTATATCCCATTCGTAGTTGCCACCTTTAACCCCTCCCCCCGGTTTAAACCTTATCTCCCTGGAACCAATTTCACCACCATCCAAATTACCCTGACATATTTGCTGTAGTGCCTCTATCGCTTTAAGGTGTTGAGGTCTTAACCCTGGTTTTTCTCTTTTGGCTCGAATATTGGTCAGGTGGAGTTCATCACCGAGCAGAGTAGCTAAGCCAACAGCAAAGCGAACTATGGTGCCACTCCCCGATTTTTGAGCCCCATCAATATCTATCATTCAGTCCCCCTTCACATTACCAGTGCTGCTCCTACGCACAATGAGCTTAAGCCCGTCTTGTCCTACCACAGTAACCTCCTCACCGGTGTCTATTCTACCGCTTGCTGATTCTGCCTGCCAAAGCTCACCCTTGATTCTGACCAGACCCTCTGGGGCTAACGGACTCACCACCTTGCCTTTGCTGCCAATCAGAGGCAAAAGTATTTCAGGTTTCCTCCTCAGGGCTCGGCTGCCCATCCGATAAGTAATAACAGAATAGGCACCCCACGCCACCATCAAGGCAATAAGACCAGCCAGAGGGAAATTATGAATACCTAAATAGGGCAAACCCCAAAGCACAATCGCTACCAGAGCTGCTTCCTCAAGCAAGGTGCTAATAATAGCCAATATAAGCCTAGCGCTCATCTCCCTGTCGCTTCGCTCCAAATTCTAATTCCGAAGCACCAAATACTAAACAATTTCAAAATTCTAAATCCTAAACCTTTTGGTCACTTAGTCATTAGTGCTTTGAATTTGTTTAGAGCTTAGAAATTAGTATTTAGTATTTGCCTCTACCCCCTTTATTATAGCAGGATGGCTCCTGTTGTGGTTGTTTATCTACCTCACCCCCTTAATCCCCCTCTCCTGAAGGAGAGGGGGAAGAGATTTTAGAGAGGGGCTTTGCCCCTCTCTTGCCTACACTCCCCCTTCCCTTGACAAGGGAAGGGGGCAGGGGGATAGGTTGTTAAACAAACTCAGGATGGCTCCTATT
>CAZQRE010000040.1:0-7509 GCA_964595695.1 uncultured Dehalococcoidales bacterium | reverse complement strand
GGTCTAAGATACAAAGGTATTGTGGAGAAATGCACCCTCTGCTACCACAGAGTCAAAAATGGAGAGTTGCCTTACTGTGTAGAGGCGTGTCCGGCTAAGGCAAGAATATTCGGGGACCTGAATGACCCCAATAGCGAGGTGAACCAGATTCTGGGGAAATTCCGCTCATGGCGGCTCAAGGAACATCTTGGAACAGAGCCAAAAGTATTCTATGTGAGAAGCTTTAATCCCGGTGCCTACCAGAAGACCAAAGGAAGTATATAGAGACAAATTTATTGGCTAAATATCAAGGAGGGATAAGATGAATAGTAGTGAGACAAAACTGACCCGCCGAACTTTTGTAAAAACCATGGCGGCCACAGGCGCGGTAGTAGCCCTCGGCGCTACTTTAAAGCCGGCGCTAAGAGCTCTCGCTGAAACCAGTAACCCTCTAGTGAGTGGCAGTGGAGAGTGGAGACCAACCACTTGTCAGGGTTGCACTTCTTGGTGCTCCAGTCAAGTGTATGTGGTGGATGGAAGGGCTATTAAAGTCAGGGGGAACCCGAACTCCAAGGTAAACGGAATTGCTAGCTGCCCAAGGGCGCATATGGGTCTGCAGCAGGTCTATGACCCGGACAGAATCAAAACACCAATGAAGAGAACCAACCCAAGGAAGGGCAGGAACGAGGACCCGCAGTTTGTTCCCATATCCTGGGACGAGGCGCTTAACACGATAGCCGACAAGATAATGGAGCTCAGAGATAACAACGAGACACACAAGTATCTGCTCCTGAGAGGGAGATACTCGTATATGCGCGATATCATCTACGACCGCATGACCAAAATCATCGGCTCTCCAAACAACATCTCCCACAGTGCGATATGCGCCGAGGCAGAGAAGTTCGGGGCCTACTACACCGAAGGAGAGTGGACCTATAGACAGTACGATGTTCTAAACACCAGGTATATAATCCTCTGGGGTGCCGACCCCCTTTCTGCCAACAGGCAGGTCTCTTACTACATAAGCGCGTGGGGAGATTCGCTTGACCGGGCGCAGGTCGTGGTCGTCGACCCAAGGCTATCTGCCAGCGCGGCGAAGGCGGCTGAATGGCTGCCAATCAAGCCCGGCGAGGACGGGGCGCTGGCTAGTGCGATGGCGCACGTGATTCTGACCGAGGCTCTGTGGTATAAAGACTTCGTCGGCGACTTCAAGGACGGTGTTAACAGATTTGTGGCAGGACGGAATGTGAGTGAGGACGACTTTGAGGAGAAATACACCCACGGGCTGGTCAAGTGGTGGAACCTTGAGCTCAAGGATAAAACGCCGGAGTGGGCGGCAGAGAAAACAGGAGTGCCGGCGGAGCAGATAAGAAGAGTAGCCATAGGATACGGCAAGGCGGCGCCGCATGCCATCTCATGGGTCGCCCGCGGTCCTGTAATGCAGGTCAGAGGAGCATACGCCAGTATGGCGTGTCACGCCCTAAATGGACTTGTAGGTGCGGTGGATAATCACGGCGGAACGCTGAAGGCGAATAAAGAGTATACCAAAGGATTCCCGAGTGTAGATGATTTCCTTGATGAAATCGCAAAGAAGGGGAAAAAACACGAGAAGATAGACCACAGAGGCAGAAAGGAGTTCCCCGCCCTTAATAAAGGAAAATCCGGAGGTGGAGTCGTAACCAACAATGTTGCCGACGGCATACTGAACGACGACCCCAATGAAATCAAGGTGGCAATAGCTTACATGAACAACCACGCATTTTCCGCTCCCCAGAACGAAAGGTGGTTAAGAGCCTTAGCCAAGATACCCTTCCTCGTCCACATCACCACCAATGCAGCAGAGTTCACCTGGTTCGCTGACATAGTGCTGCCATCTACGCACCACCAATTCGAGAAGTGGGGGTATACCAAGGCGTTTGCCAACGGATACCGCCATGTTACCTTACTTCAGCCGGTGATTGACCCGGTATGGGATGTCAAGACAGATGAGACCGAGATACCCTGGCTGCTTGCCCAAAAGCTGGCAGACAGGGGCTTTGATAACCTGCTCAGGCACTACAAAGAGTACAAGGACCCAGAGACCGGCAAAGCCCCGACCAACGAGAAGGAGTTTGCTCTTTACGCACTTAAGTACGCTACCCAAAACCTCTGGGACCCAGCTGAGTATAAAGGTGGAGACAAGTTCAGCGGCTGGGAAGACTTCAGGGCGACTGGCGTCTGGAACTCAGACCCCTACCCGTTCAAGAAGAGGTGGGGCAAAATGGGAACCAAGACCAAGATGTTCGAGTTCTACAGTGAGACCCTGAAAGCGGCTCTAGAAAAGCATGCCGAGAAGCATAATACAACTGTTGATGACATCCTGGCTACGTGCAACTACCAGGCCAGGGGCGAAAAGGCATTTATACCCCACTACGAGGAGCCTTACATGTGGGGAAGCGAAGCAGAGTATCCCCTCGTGCTTGTGGACTACAAGTCAAGGCTCAACAGGGAGGGCAGGTCTGCCAATTGTCCCTGGTATCATGAGCTGAAAGACCTTGACCCCGGAGACGAGAAGGGGGACGATGTAGCTAAGATAAATCCCATAGATGCCACAAGGCTCGGAGTAAAGACTGGAGACAGGATAAAGCTGATATCCCCGACCGGGGAACTAGAGTGCACGGCAAAGCTATGGGAAGGTGCCAGACCGGGAACGGTGGCGAAATGCTACGGACAGGGACACTGGGCGTATGGAAAGGTAGCTGCCAAGGAGTTCGGCAAGGTGCCCAGAGGCGGGAACAACAACGACGTAATCCCTGCCGACTACGACCGCTTGAGCGGAAGCTCAGTGTTCTTTGCTGTAAGGGTTAAGGTGGTGAAAGTATAGAAGGTAAATAACGATGAAAGAATTCTTATCTCATGAAGAGTACAGGAGAGATTCGTATAAACTCCTGTCGGAGTGTTACTATCTGCCAGATGAGAAACTAATAGAAAAACTAAATGGTTTGGAGGAATCACGGGATAAGCTGTATTCGGAAATCGCTAGAAACACGCCCGGGATTAGTGAACTTGAGTCGTTAAAAATAGACTACGCGAAACTCTTTGTAGGACCATATGGAATACTTGCACCGCCTTATGGGTCTGTGTATCTAGAAGATACAAGAAGGGTTATGGGTAACTCAACTATGGATGTAAGGAACAAGTACGGGGAAGAGGGACTGGATATCGGTCTCAAAGAAGCGCCCGACCATATAGCCATAGAGTTAGAGTTTATGTATTTTCTCATTCATAAGGAGGTTGAAGCGATCGAATTTTCCGATTCAGTGACTGCTGCTGGTTATCTAAAAAAGCAGAAGGTTTTTTTAGAAAGTCATCTAGGTATATGGGTGTCTGAATTTGCCGACAATGTAGAGGTAAACGCCCAGACTGAATTTTACAAAAATTTAGCTCGGCTCACAAAGTCATTTGTTAACAAAGACCTAAAGAGCCTGTCCGATAATTCGATTTTCGCTTTTCGCAGGGATGCCCCTAAGAGTAACGCTTCAGAAACTAAGTAAGCGAAGGCTGAGTAAGCTTCGGCTATCAGCAACATCTTTATATAGAAAGCAGCCAAATGGAAACCAAGACAAACGCCTCTGGGGAGAATTAAACTAATGATTCCAGTTGTCTCTTTTGTCGGCAATTCCGGGTCGGGAAAAACTACCCTTCTTGAGGGAGTAGTGCGGGAACTCAAGCGGCTTGGGTACCGGGTAGCTGTGGTCAAACACGCTCCGCACGGCTTCGATATTGCCCACCCAAAGAAAGATAGCCGGCGATTGACTCAAGCGGGAAGTGATGTGGTGGTAATTTCTTCGCCGGAGAGGATGGCTTTTATTGAGCGTCTGGGTGCGGAGCTGACTTTGACCCAAATTGAAGCCTTCATTGGAAACAGAGTGGACATAGTGCTAGCGGAGGGGTACAAGAATGACAACACCGCCAAAGTTCTGGTACTGGGAACCGAACACGGCCAGAAACAGCTTGGTAGCAAAGGGGAGCCATTGGCTACTGTCTCAGCTCATTTGTCTCCGTTGGGAGAGCCTGAATTTGATTATGACGATGTTGCCAGCATCGCGAACTTATTAATAGAGCAGATAGAGGGGAATTCACCTCGTAAGTTTGGAGGTTTTCAGAGGTAGCTGATTTAGTTCCGGGATGCGGTTCGCTTGGTAGCTCGCGAGGATGCGCGAGAGAAGGTAACTCTCTGTCGACCTGAGGGATGGACAAAATATGAATTTGTCGTGCTTGCGCTTACGGGTGCTACTACCAGCTTTATGATGCCTTGGCCAAGGAACACGTAACCCCCGGAGCACCGTCAAGCCGGGATACCGAGAGAACGAAACTGGATAAGAGAAGGCCAAGCGAGTAATGCTGGTGCCGTGTCATGTCATCACCAGTAACGAGTCTTTCCCTTAATCTTAGGAATGTCTGATGCAAATCAATTCCTTCAGGTTTAGTCTTCAAGAGTTAGGCGGAGCATTAGGAGACTTGGGCACGCTACTGCCACTGATGGTCGCGCTGATACTCGTTAATGGGCTAAACACGACATCAGTCCTAGTAGGAGTCGGGCTGTTCTACATCGGGTCTGGCCTGTATTATCGCATCCCCACACCGGTACAACCGATGAAAGCGGTTGCTATTATCGCTGTCTCACTCGGCCTTTCTGCCAGTGTTATCGGGGCCGCTGGCCTGCTTATGGGCGCTATCTTGCTACTCCTGTCTCTGACCAACCTTATCACTGTCGTGGTCAAATTGTTTCCCCGGGCAGTTGTCAAGGGCATCCAGCTCAGCATTGGATTGATACTATTCAGAAAGGGGATTGAGCTCGCCTTTAGCAAGCAGGCCTTTATCAGTGGGGTCTCTCGTTTCCCAGGTCTGGACCAGTTCCCTCTCGGGATTCTCCTTGCCGTCTCAGCACTACTGATATTTATTCTTTTTAGGTTCGTCTTCTTCAAACAAAGTCAGCGCTTTCCCCCGTCACTGGCCCTGCTTACCTTTGGCTTGGGGGCCGGGGTGATATTCAGCCCCATCTCCGGGCTTGACAAATTAAGCCCTGCCCTTCCCGGTATAGCCCTGCCGGGCGCTGCCGACTTCTGGCTCGCCTTCACCGTTTTGGTGATTGCCCAGTTGCCGCTAACACTAGGTAATGCCGTGGTTGGAACCTGGGACACTGCCAAGACTTACTTCCAAGACCAGGCACACCGGGTGAGTCCGAGGGCACTTACTACATCGATGGGACTGGCTAATATCGCTGCCGGACTATTTGGAGCCATGCCCATGTGCCATGGCTCCGGCGGCCTTACCGCTCACTATAAACTCGGAGCCAGGACGGGAGGGGCTAATCTAATGGTCGGCGGCCTTCTGCTGACACTTGGCATATTGTTTAGCTATGCTGCTTTGTCTTTTCTCTCCCTGATACCACTTTCGGTGCTAGGGGTTCTGCTGGCCATAGCCGGCATCTACCATGCCTCTTTAATCCGTGACTTGACGGGCAAGAGACAACTAGCCGTGGCGGGAACGGTCGCTATGGTCACTATTGTGCTGGGTAATTTGGCCTATGGCTTCGGCGCCGGCATTCTCCTGCATCATCTATTGAGGCTTCTCCAAAAGAGGTTGACCTTGCTCCCGGGAGTGGTTTAAGCTATCATCAACAGGAAGGATACGGCTCATGTTCAAATCTGGGGGCTTCGGATAGGGCTAAGGTGGGAAGCGCACTGGGGGATAAAAATCGAAGAAGAGCCGAAAGTTTCTTGATATTTAGCCTGGCTAGAGTATAGAATTTAATTGGTAAAGGAGGTGTGTGATGCCATTTCGCATGGGACCATGGGAGATCGGTCTCATCCTGGCGATTATCCTAATTGTCTTTGGGGTGGGGAAACTGCCGCAAATCGGCGGAGCTATTGGTAAGGGGCTGCGAGCGTTCCGTAAGGGACAGCGTGGCGAAGAGGATAACGAGGAAATGCCCAAACCTAAAAGAAAGGTCACCAAGAAGGCAACTAAAGATAGCGCAAAGGAAGAGAAAGACTAATATTTCTAGAACTGTAGACTGTAGCTGAATCAGCTCGTGATTTAGTCTTGAAGTAGTCAGCAGTAAGGCAAGGGTAATGGACTTTTTCGGTATAGGCATAGGGGAAATATTGCTGGTTCTTATGATTGCCCTGATAATATGGGGGCCGAGAAGGATGGTAGAGATTGCCAGAACGCTGGGGAAATTAATGCATACTCTGAGGAAAGCAACCTCCGACCTCACAGCAACGGTGACCAAGGAAATAGAGGGGGGAAAAGATAACTCACCTCGACGGCAAAGTAGCAGTACCAATGACATAAGGCAAGTAAAGACTCCAAAGAAGTAGAGCTACACCACAGAAGCGATTAACCTTTAGAACAGTTAAGCTATGAGCAGAGAAATGGATAAAGACAAGAGGCTGACTATCCTCGAACATCTTGGGGAACTCCGGCAGCGTTTAATCAAATGTGTTATCGCCATATTAATCACCACCATTTTATCTTTTATTTTTGCCAAGCAGATCTTCGATATTTTGATTTTGCCGGCGGAGGGCATTAACCTCATCTACATTGAGATGACAGAGATGATTAGCACCTATATGAAGGTGTCCCTCACCAGTGGCATTATACTGGCAATGCCTTACCTAATTTATCATCTTCTCATGTTTGTCTCCCTAGGACTTACCTCCAAGGAAAGAAGGAATATATATTTGATACTACCCTGGATAGCACTAATGTTTGCTGCTGGTGTCGTCTTTGGCTATTTCATTCTGGTACCACCAGCGACAAAGTTCCTGCTTACTTGGGGTGCCGATATAGCGACTCCTCAGATTAAGATCGGCAATTATATCTCAATCGTGACCAGATTACTATTAGCAATTGGTCTTGTCTTCGAGATGCCAGTAGTGACAACTTTACTATCAAGACTTGGCATTATCACGCCAAGGTGGCTCTCCGACAAGCGAAAGCCGGCAATCATATTTGCCTTCATTCTCGCTGCCATAATTACGCCAACCTTTGATCCTGTGAATCAGACCCTTGTCGCCGCCCCACTAATCGTTCTATATGAACTGAGTATCTGGCTGGCTAAGCTTGTCCATCGAAAGCCAACCCAGGTAGCTACCTCTTTACCTACTCCAACATCATAAGCCACAGGCCAGATTTATCGCCAGCGTAAAAAGATTGTGGAACCAGTTTTTGGACAAATGAAGTTTAACCTAGGGTTTAGCAGATTCTGCTTAAGGGGATTGGATAAGGCGGGTGGTGAGTGGATATTAGTCTGCTTGGTGCACAACATCAAGAAAATCTATGCCGAAATTAGGGATTTAGCTACAGTCAAATAATGCTTTGGAAGAGGGTCGGCAAGAATGGCAAGGATAAAAACATGGTTTCTCGAGACCAGACCCCAATTCCTGCTTCTTTCCGCGGTGCTGGCGTTCTTGGGAACATCTATCGCCTGGTATGATGGTTACTTCCATCTTGGTTATGCTGTGTTGGCTTTTATTGGGCTAC
>CAZQRE010000039.1:2129-7608 GCA_964595695.1 uncultured Dehalococcoidales bacterium | reverse complement strand
GGCTAAAATGGTTAATAGCTCACCGGGTAATCAAGTAGCATCCCGGCAACAGCTTATTATTGGTATTGGCGATGATGCCGCTGCCTGGTATGGCGATGCTTCAACTCAACTGGCTACGGTTGATTCCTTTATCCAGGATACTCACTTTTCCCTAGGTATTGCCTCTTGGAGCGAACTGGGCTGGAAAGCACTGGCAGCCAGCCTGAGCGATATTGCCGCTATGGGTGGTGTGCCAAGATATGCATTGGTATCTTTAGCCTTACCCGACTACACAGAAGTGGACGATGTTACTGCCCTTTATGAAGGAATGATTGAACTGGCACGGCAGTCCGGAGTAGCTATAATTGGCGGAGATACAAGTAGTGCGCCGCTGGTGGCTATTACTATTACTATTCTGGGAAACACCAGAAACCGGGATAAACACATACTCACCCGCTCCGCAGCCAAGCCCGGGGATAAAGTAGCCGTTACCGGTTATCTAGGGGCGGCTGCCGCTGGCTTGGAAATACTTAATAAACAGCTTCAATTTAACCCTGAAGCCACGGCGTGTTTAAGAAACGCTTATCTCCACCCCTATCCCCGAATAAGTGAAGGACAACTACTGGTAGACCAGGGGGTAAAAACAGCTATAGATATCAGCGACGGGCTGATTTCAGACCTAAAGCATATATGTAAATCAAGCCAGGTTGGTGCCAGAATAGAAGTTGACCGGCTGCCAATTCAGCCCACAGTGAAAGCTAACTTCGGTGATAAATCTCTCGAACTAGCCCTATCAGGAGGAGAGGACTACGAATTGCTATTTACCGCAAGCACCAAGATTATCAATAAGGTAAGAAGAGCGGCTCCTTGCCCGATAACGGTAATCGGTGAAATCGTAGCTGACAAGCTCGGGGCAATAACTCTGGTTGACAGTAAGGGAAACCCATTTAATCTGGGCAAGACAGGATGGGAGCACTTTATTACGAGATGAAGCCAAATCAGTCTATGAGCTACCTTGAACTAATTAGCCATAGCCCAGAACATACCCAGAGGCTCGGAGTCCGTATCGGCGAGCTAGCCTCACCAGGTGATATTTACCTCCTCGTCGGTGCCCTGGGAACAGGAAAGACCTGCCTCACTCAGGGGATTGCCTGGGGACTAGGCATTGAAGGATATGCTTTCAGTCCCTCCTTTGTCATAGTTAGAGAACACCATGGTAGGCTGCCTCTATACCACATAGACCTGTATCGGCTCGACCATATAGAAGAAATTGCAGAATTAGGCTTAGACGACTACCTGTATGGCAATGGTGTTTGTGTAGTAGAATGGGCGGAAAAGGGGTTAAGCGTATTGCCAATAGAGCACCTGCTAATTCAAATAAGCTATCTTTCCGATACTGAGCGTAGCTTTCAACTCAAAGCTAATGGCAAACGCTACCTGGAAATACTGGGGCAAGTTAGAGACCTCTCCCTTAATTCACAGAAAGGGCTAAAATAGCTAATGCAATTGGCAATAGATACCTCGACAAATACAGCTGGCATTGCTCTGGTTCAAGACAGTGAAGTGCTAGCTGAATTAACCTGGCGCTGTGGACAAAACCACACCACCCAGCTACTACCCCAACTGGCTCACTTACTAAATCAAACCGGGACGAATCTTCAATCTATTAATTGTATTATAGTAGCCAGAGGACCAGGAAGCTTCAATGGATTGCGAGTAGGAATTAGCACCGCCAAAGGATTGGCCTTTAGCCTGGGAATCCCAATAGTTGGTATCAGCACCCTAGAAGTAGAAGCCTACCAGCATGCTGAAACTGGTTTGCCTGTCTGCCCGATATTAAATGCCGGTAGGGGAGAGATTGCCACCGCTATGTATCAGAAGAAACACAATGTCTGGCGTCAGCTTACTACTGAGCACATAACCACTATTGAAGCTCTATGCTCACAGATAACTACAACAACAATATTTTGCGGTGAATTGATACCACTAATTACCACACAACTAAGAGAACAGCTTAAGCAAAGAGCAATAATACCACCTCCAGCCGCTCTATTTAGGCGAGCCAGTTTTCTAGCTGAGCTAGGACTCAAGCGGCTGGAAGCCGGTGATTATGACGACCCGGCTACCCTACAGCCACTATACTTGAGACAACCACCAATTACTAAACCAAAGCACCGCTAAAAGAGGAAAAGGGCAATGTCTAGTAGCAAGGCAGTTATTTGGGATATGGATGGGGTAATTGCTGATACTGCTCCCTATCACCTAAAGGCATGGCAAGAGGTCTTCCAAAAAAAGGACGTTGCCTTCACCGAAGAGGATTTCAGGCGCAACTTTGGTCAAAGGAATGATACTATAATCCACAATACCCTGGGTAAACTTACATCACAAAGCGAAATAGATACCATTGCCAGGGAGAAAGAGAGGAAGTTCCGCAAGACGGTAAGGCAGAACATAAAACCATTACCCGGGGCGATAAAACTAATAAAATCACTCAGGCAACACGGATTTAAACTGGCACTGGCTTCATCAGCCCCCATAGAGAATATCAAGTTGCTCACCAAAGGTCTAGGCATAGATAACTGCTTTCATGCTATTATCTCAGGTAGTGATGTAACCGAGGGTAAACCTAGCCCGCAGGGTTTCTTGCTGGCTGCCCAAAGATTGGGGGTCGAGCCAAGGAACTGTATTGTAATTGAGGACGCTATTGCCGGGATTACCGCAGCTAAGAGAGCTGGAATGAACTGCCTGGCGGTTACCAATACCCACCCCAGGCCGAGCCTGATGGAGGCTGACCTTGTGGTTGACACGCTGGAGGCAGTAACTGTGAACGATTTAGAGGAACTCCTTAGCCATTCATAACTTATAATAGATATAGGAGTTTAAAATGGAGAGGTCTCTAGTTCTAATCAAGCCTGACGCCATGCAGAGAGGGTTAGCCGGCACTATTATTAGCCGCCTGGAGAAGCAAGAGCTTAAACTGGTAGCGCTCAAGATGCTTCATATGGACAGAGCATTAGCTGAGCGACACTATGCTATCCATAGGGATAAACCTTTCTTTGATGGCTTAGTAAATTATATTAGCTCTGCCCCGATAATTGCCCTTATCTTTGAGGGTAAGAGGGCAGTGGAGGTAATCAGAAAAGCAATGGGGGCAACTGACCCGGCCCAGGCTGAGGCGGGAACAATTAGAGGCGATTTCGGCTTGGATATAGGACGCAATGTGGTTCATGGCTCCGATTCAGTAGAGACTGCCGAAGAGGAAATCAAACTATTCTTTTCCGAGGATGAAATTTTTTAGTTATTGAATCCTGACTACAGGGCTCGCCTGGCTCCATAGCTTATCCAGTTGGTAGTATTCCCGCTCAAAGGGAGCAAAAATATGCACGATAACATCACCAAAATCGAGGAGGAGCCACCCCGAATCTACAGTGCCCTCACAATGGTGAGGTAAAATACCCTCCCCTTTTAGTATATGCCCAACTTCATCGCGGATAGCCCCAATCTGCCTATCGGAATCACCACTGCATATCACAAAATAATCGGCAAAGCTACATACCCCTCGGGCATCCAGCAGCAAAATATCACTGGCTTGCTTATCACTGGCGGCTTCAACTGCTTTGCGGGCTACTTCTATCGCTTCCAGAATTATCCTCCCAAACTCTATAATAACTCATTAGTATTGAAAAGTGTAGCTAAAGCTAGGATAGAGGTCAAGTCTCTTTCTACTCAGACACCAATCGACCATCTTCTATAGCAAGTTTTGAGCTATTGACATCCCGACTAAATGGTGTTATAATCAACTGTGCTTGTTTGAAAGCAAATTATTTTACATCAGCACATTTATAGTGATATGGATACAGCAAGGTGCCCTGAAGGGCCTAAGAGGGGAAGCCCGGTGGGAATCCGGCACTGTCCCGCAGCTGTGATTTAGCCCAGATGCCAAGTCTGTTGGGCTAATAAGTCAGGTTACCCGCCTTGTGGTGAGCCGAATGCCTCCGAGGAGAGGATGTAGGCAGAAATATTTAGGTATTTCTGGCGAGCCCCTTGTCTTCTCGTATAGGCAAGGGGTTCTATTTTTAGGGAGAGGAAATGACGGAAACAGGGGTGATAATCTTAGCCCACGGTAGTCGCCATGAGCGTGAACTGAGTGAAATTTTGAACGGGATTTCCCGTGCGGTAAAGGCGTGCCTTTCTCCAGAGATAAAGGTTGTATGGGCAGCGATGCCAGAAAAGCGGGTGAGAATGGTCTACGCCGTAGCTGAAACGCGGCAAAACAGCATCCTGGTGCCGAGAGGCGAGCGGCTGCTATCAGGGAAACGAGAGGTAGGTGATTAAAATGTAGGCTAAAACCTTGATGATACCGGGAACTACCGCCTCTGTGGGCAATGGCGTTTTGGTAACCGCTCTCTGCCCTATTTTCAGGCAGGGTAGAAAAGTTTTTTATCTCACGACCAGCCACAATATTTAACGAAAGGTACGGGTAAACTACAACGAAGTTATCAAAGATAATACCGATAATCTTGGTGCTATGCAGCATCAGCGTTCTGTCGTCAAGCTGTGCTTATGAATCAGCCTCGGCAGTGTCAGAGAACCAGGTAGTAACCGTGCAGAGGGGTAACCTGACAATAGATATCACTGCCGTCAGCAATCTAGCACTATCCGTCAGGGAAGACCTCCCTTTCCAGACTGCAGGATTTGTGAACGAAGTCCTGGTGGAAGAAGGAGATGCTGTTGAAAAGGGACAAGTACTAGCGAGACTTGATACCACATCACTAGAACTAGCGGTGAAAGAAGAGGAAATTGACCTGGAAATAGCTACGAGTGACTTTAGAGAAATAACCTATCCCTATACCTATCGTACCTTGGTCTTCGATGTCCCCGCCTCCCTAGCAGATATTAGAGATGCCCAGCGGCAATTAACGGAAGCTCAGGAAGTATTGGAGATAGGACTAAGCTTTGAACAGTACTGGGATGTATGGCACAACCTGAAGAAAGCTCAGGACAATTTGATAGAAGCCAGAGCTAATTTAGCTCGAGGGTATGGAGCCGATGTATTTAGCTGGGCACCCGCTGAAGCAAACAGAGGAACAAAGGTATTTACTAGCCAAATTTACCCCATTGAAGACTATTGGACACTAAGAGGAGCCCAACTAAAGATGGAAAAGGCTCAACTGGCTTTGGATGAAGCTAATAATGAACTGGGAAAGGCGATAATAGTTGCCCCCTTTGACGGTTTTATCACCGAGGTAAATGTTTCCTGTGGTAAGAAGGTTTCGTCGGGTACGGTGGCAGTGCAACTTGCTAACCCAGATAAATTCGAAGCCGAGGTTATGGTCAATGAGATGGACATCTTCCAGATAAAGCTGGGTGGAGGAGCCTGGGTGCAGGTGGATGTCCTGCCAGGAGTAAGCCTTCCAGCTAAGGTTACTCACATTTCGCCGACAGCTACTATTGAGGCAGGCGTGGTGAACTATAAAGTAAATGTCGAAATAGAGTCGCT
>CAZQRE010000039.1:0-2029 GCA_964595695.1 uncultured Dehalococcoidales bacterium | reverse complement strand
CCTTGTGCTGGAGGAGAGGAACGATGTGCTGCTGGTGCCCAACGGGGCGATTACTTACCAGGGAGGGGAGACCTATGTTCAGGTGCTGAAAGACGGTGTTATCGAGCCACGCTTGATAACTACTGGCATAAGCGACGGGCAATTCACGGAGGTGATAGATGGGTTCAGTGAGGGCGAAGAGGTGGTAATTCCCTAGGAGGCTACCACTACACTGACAACAGGAGAGCAAGGAGGGATGCGGATACCAACAATGGGGAGAATGTGAGATAATGATTCGATTACAGGATATAACTAAAGTCTATCCCATAGACAAAGAGGAGAAACGGTCTTAAAATCTTATGGAAAACATAAACCTATATTCTGGCGGCTGCTATCAGGGAAACGAGAGGTAGGTGATTAAGATGCGGGCTAAGACCTTGATGATACAGGGAACTGCCTCCTCGGTGGGCAAGAGCATCTTGGTAACCGCCCTCTGCCGTATTTTCAGGCAGGATGGCCTCTCCGTTGCCCCCTTTAAGGCACAGAACATGGCACTTAATTCCTTTGTTACTAGAGAGGGAGGAGAGATGGGGCGGGCTCAGGTGGTGCAGGCGGAGGCAGCCGGAATCGAGCCTAGCGTGGACATGAACCCGGTGCTTCTTAAGCCAGAGGCAGACGCTAGGTCTCAGGTAATTGTTCGAGGTAAGGTAGCAAAAACCTTGTCCGCCGACAGATATTATCGTTATGCTCCCTATCTACTAAAGGTGGTGGAAGAGTCGCTAAATCGTCTCCGTTCTGCCTACGATATAGTGGTCATCGAGGGGGCGGGGAGCCCGGCAGAGATAAACCTCAAGGCAAGAGAGATAGTCAATATGCGGGTGGCCAGGATGGCACGTGCCCCTGTTCTCCTAGTGGGAGACATCGACCGGGGAGGGGTCTTTGCCTCGCTGGTTGGCACTCTAGAGCTGCTGGAAGAAGATGAGCGTGACTACATTAAAGGCTTTATTATCAACAAGTTCCGCGGCGACCTGAGATTGCTTCAGCCGGGGCTTAAGCTTCTTGAGCAGCGCACCGCAAAGCCCGTCCTTGGTGTAGTGCCTTACTTCCGAGGCATCGCCATTGCCCAGGAGGACTCGGTCTATCTTGAGGAGGGGGTAGAGAGTCTGCCCTCGGCTGACCTGGACATCGCTATTATCCATTTTCCCCATATCTCCAACTACGATGATTTCGACCCTCTGGAAGAGGAGGGCTGCCGGGTGCGCTATGTAGCCAGTTCTTCCGAACTGGGCACCCCTGATTTTATCATCCTGCCCGGCACCAAGAGCACTGTTAGCGATCTTTCCTACCTGTGGCGGTCAGGGCTGGCTGAGAAGATTCTTCAGCAGGCACGGAACGGGACACCAGTGGTTGGTATCTGCGGCGGCTACCAGATGCTAGGCAGAAGCCTCCACGACCCCGACGGCGTAGAGTCAGCAGAGGGGAGTGCTCTGGGGTTGGGTCTGCTGGATGTGGTAACTACCTTCACCCCGGAGAAGGCAACCACCCAAGTTAAGGCACGGGTAGTGGCTGACCGGGGGCTGCTTGAAGGGATGAAAGGGCAGGAACTCATGGGCTACGAGATACACATGGGCCAGACCAAGTGCGATGAAGATATGAGCGCCTTCCATATCTGTGAAACGCCACAGGGGAGGGTTGATTATTCCGATGGCATGCTCAATGCTCAGGGCACAGTATTAGGAACCTACCTGCATGGCTTGTTCCACAACCCTGACTTCAGGCAAACCTTGCTTAATTCTTTACGGCGAGACCGCGGATTGCCCGAGAGACAGGGTAATACCGTGGTGGAAAAGGAGAAGCAGTATGATAAGTTGGCAGAACTGGTGCGCCACAGCCTCGATATAGCTGCCATCTATAAAATAGTGGAGGGGGGCATCGGTGAGTGACAGAACGAAATGGTGCTCTCTCCGGCACGCTTGCCACTGAGTGAGACTGTAAGAGGGTAAACAAGTCCTTCCGACCTCAATTGACGAGGCTTGTCCACTATTGTATG
>CAZQRE010000038.1:0-7921 GCA_964595695.1 uncultured Dehalococcoidales bacterium | reverse complement strand
ATGGATGCCTTTTCGCTGGCTAAATTGACATTGACCCGGGATACTCCGGGCAGCTTAGCCAGCCCCTTCTCGATAGTAGCCACGCAAGAAGCACAGGTCATGCCCGCGATAGGTAGAATTATCTTCTTTACTTGCTTGGTTTCGTTAGACATCTCTCGTTAGCCTCCTCAGGCTAGGTTTTATGTTTTACCTAGCGACTGAGAGCGGTTAGCTCCCAGTTTCGGCGCCTCGTAGTTCTGCTTTAAATCTCTCCGTTTACTATCTTCTGCTTCAGAGTTTCCCACTCGCTCTTGGTCAAAACGCAGACATTGTCCTTCTCGCCTATCTCCACACGCTCCTCATCTAACTTAACTACCGGACAACCTGCATCTGGATGACATAAGCTTACAATCTTCATTTTTTTCACCTCCTTTCTAGAGTTGGGGAAGGGAGCGGGGGTCACTGCTCCCTCCCCCAGGACAGCAGGTACGAGACACAAGTTACATCTGGTGACCACCGTGTCCGGCCATCTCATGCCCTTGACCTCCGGTATATTTGGCAGGGTTTTCATCAAAGTCTTTCTTGCAAGCAGGGGCGCAGAAGTAGTAGGTCTTGCCCATGTGCTCGGACTTGGCCGCTGCCGTCTTCTCATCCACTTCCATACCACAAACCGGGTCTTTGGCCATCTTTTTCACCTCCTTTCTACAATGTCTGGTCTTTTAGTTATTCTACTAGAAGTATAATCCTAATTACCGGTCCATCATGCCTCCGCCCATGTGACCGCCCATACCGCCCCAGTGATTAGCCGAGGAATAGCCGTTTTCGTTATGGTATGGCATATCGTCAAAATCCTCTCCATGCACCTCCTCGGCAGCCTCGGCCATTGCTTCCCAATCGCCGCTTTCACAGGCTTCGTGCATAGCTTCCCATGCTGTATCATTGTCAGGTGTAGTTCCCCCATCACCAGGGCTGTGAGCAAATATGGGGGCAGTAAGGCCAGCAATTAAAAGCCCTAGAACCAGCACAATCGAGCCTATCAACAGCAATTTTTTCATCAAGCTTTCTCCTTCCTTAGCTTATAATTTTTTATCAATGTGTCTAACAAGTCTCACCTGCCTGTTATCTACGAAATGCTTCGCCTCCTTGTCCTCTCAACAACTATACCAATTCCCTTTACGGCC
Source organism: uncultured Dehalococcoidales bacterium (assembly GCA_964595695.1). Classification (GTDB taxonomy): domain Bacteria; phylum Chloroflexota; class Dehalococcoidia; order Dehalococcoidales; family DAOVUZ01; genus DAOVUZ01. The sequence goes on along the minus strand of CAZQRE010000038.1, from coordinate 6,761 downwards.
ACTATGTTTACCTGCTCTCCCGGTTGAAGGGCGTCTGTGGAGTAGGCACTCCAGAGTTCGCCTTGGGCGCGAACCAGGTATTTGGCGGAATGGGCCAGTGCCTGCTTAGATATCACCTCAGCCTCAGTGCCGATTAAGCTCTGGAACCCATCCTGTATGGGCTTCCTCATTGCCCTCGTTATCAGCCAGTAGAGAAAAGCCGATATTAACACTATGACTATATAGCTCGGAATGGCGGAGCTCAGGGGCATTAGCCAAAAAATAGGTAGCCCAAGTACTGGCATAAGTAAAATCAGATGACACACTTTGTCTATCCTTCTCCCTTTGTTTCGTCTCTATCCTAAATTGACCACCTTCACCGGGCCAGCTATGGGCGTTATCGCCTCATAGCCTTTCGCAGTGTTTCCATCAGCTCCTTGATGTGATCCTCGCCATGTTGCTCGCGAGTGGCGTCAACAACACAACCCTCAATGTGGCTCTGCAAGATGAGTAGCGAGACCTCGTCGGCAGCCGCCGATAGGGCAGTTAACTGCTGAACGATGTCAATGCAGTAGCGACCCTCCTCAACCATCTGCTGAATACCTCTAGCCTGACCCTCAATTCTCTTCATCCTCGCCAGGAGAGAGTCCTTGTCTTTGGCGTATCGATATCGCCTTGTCACTGTAGACATCCTGTTCATCTTCCCCCCTTTGCATGGTATAGAAAAACTATACTATATACTAGCATATAGTATAGTTTTTGTCAAGTTTTTATTTGCTTGAAGTCAAAATACCATCATAATGTTGGGGGGAAATATCACCTTCCTACAATCTAGGAAGACTTATATTTCTCAAGGGCATCGTAGAAAGCCCTCCAGAAGGGGTCAACTATGGGGTGCTGAAGTTTTCCCTCAGTTCCCTCGCTTACCAGAACCATTCCGTTCTCCTGCTCCGTCAGTTCCCCAACGATAGAAGACTTGATACCCTTTCGTGACAGGGTCTCCACCACTTCCCTGGCTTTATGCTCACGGCAGGCGATGATTAGTGTCCCCTCGCTAATAGAGGCGTAAGGGTCAATGCCAAAATAAGAGCATATCTCTATTATACAATCATCAACCACAATCTGTTCCTTCTCTACCCTCACCCCTAAACCAGCAGCTTGGGCTACTTCATACAAGCCACCCCATATCCCGCACTCAGTGGCATCGTGCATGGCAGTAATCCCATCTTGTCTCACCCCCACGCTTACCGCGGTCATCGCATCCTCTACCACCGACATCTTATAGAATATCTGCTGCGCCCTCTGGCTAAAGCTAAGCCCAAATTCCCTCTCAATAAGCCAGGGGAACATAGTGGCGAAGATACCCGCTGCCTCGATAGCCGGCCCTTTGGTGATGATTATCTTATCCCCAGCCTTAGCCATCTTAGGGGTAACATACTCATCTTTCTCACCAACACCGATTATGGTAGCTCCACCCACCATAGGATAATGGCAATTCTCATATCTGGCAGTATGGCCGCAGATGACGGAGATTCCCAGTCGCTCACACTCCCGGTGCATGGTATCCCACATTATCTTCAGTTGCTCTTTGGTCATCTCCATGGGCAGGTTCAAATCTATGGATAGAAACCTGGGCTTTAGACCACAGGTCACGGCATCAGAGGCAATGATGTGAACAGCAAACCAGGCAGCCCTCTCCCAGCCATACTCGGGGACGATGAATACCGGGTCACAAGTAAATGAGACTGCCTTGTCCCCGATTTCTACTATTCCCACATCCACCCCGTGCTGGGGTCCAACCAGAACCTTTTCGCTCTTAGCCCCCAGGCGGGGAAATATCAATTCGTTGAAGATTTCAGGGGAGATTTTACCAATTTCAGGGATTTCATTCACTTTTATTATCCTTTCTTTTGCTTTTGGCAAGGTAGTCTTCAATAGCTGATTTAAGCGCTTCCTCAGCTAGAACCGAGCAATGCATCTTAATCGGGGGCAGCCCATCCAGGGCTTCAGCTACCGCCCGATTGGAGATTTCCAGTGCCTCATCTATGCTCTTCCCTTTTACCATCTCGGTGACCATAGAGCTGGTGGCGATGGCGGCTCCACAGCCAAAGGTCTTGAATTTAGCGTCAACGATGGTGCTATTATTTACCTTGATGTAAAGCTCCATTATATCGCCGCACACCGGGTTGCCCACATGTCCGATGCCATCGGGATTTTCTATCTCCCCCACATTTCTTGGGTTCTTGAAATGCTCCATCACCTTCTCACTGTATAACGACCATACCTCATGCATGTTCTCTTCTCCTATCAGTGGCTTTTCAAAAGCGGCGACATAGCTCTGAGCTTAGCTACAACCCGGGGTAGAACCTCTAGAACTCGCTCTATCTCCTCCTCGCTAGTCCACTTCCCCAGGCTAAACCGTAACGAGCCATGTGCCTGTTCCGGGGAGAGCCCCAGCGCCAGGAGCACATGAGATGGCTCAAGGCTGGATGAGCTGCAGGCTGAGCCGGTAGAAGCACAAATGCCCTCCAAATCAAGATTTAAGAGCATTGACTCCCCTTCTACATAATCAACACTCACATTAACATTGTTGGGTAGCCTCTTTAGGGGATGACCATTTAAGCGAGTATGGTCAATCCGTCCCAAGAGACCCTTAATGAGCCGGTCACGAAGATAGGTCAGCCGCTCCGCTTCCTCAGCCATCTCCTGCTGGGCAAGTTCTACCGCCTTCCCCAAGCCTACAATCCCGGGAACATTCTCGGTGCTTGCCCGCCGCCTTCGCTCCTGGTCACCTCCATGTATAAATGGGACTAGTTTTGTGCCTTTTCTGATATATAGCGCTCCAACCCCCTTGGGACCATACAACTTGTGTGCTGACATAGCGAGCAAATCCACCTCAAGCTCATTCACATCCACCGGGATATGCCCCACCGCTTGCACGGCATCAGTATGAAAATAGATTCCCGCCTCCTTGGCAATTCTACCTATCTCGGCTATCGGCTGTATGGTGCCCATTTCATTGCTAGCCTGCATTACTGAAATGAGGATGGTTTTATCGGTGATAGCCTTTTTGACATCGCCGGGGTCAACCAACCCATACTCATCTACCGGGAGGTAGGTTACCAGGAATCCCCTTCTCTCTAAAAACTTGCATGTCTCTATCCCCGCATGGTGCTCGATGGGGCTAGTAATGATGTGGTTCCCCTTAGACTCGTTGGCGAAAGCCACACCCTTTAGGGCGAAGTTATCTGCCTCGGTTCCGCCACTGGTAAAGATAATTTCCTCACCCCGGGCACCAATAAGGTCGGCAACCTTGACCCTTGCCTCCTCAATAGCCCCTTTTGCCTCTTGCCCGTAGGAATGGATGCTAGAAGGGTTACCAAAGACATCAGTAAAATACGGGAGCATTGCCTTCACCACCTCAGGGTGCATCGGTGTGGTGGCGGCATAATCAAGGTATATCCTTCTCATTTTCTAACCCTCTACAATATCTCCAATGACCGGGTCGACCCTCACCCCCTTGCTAATCACCCAAGCGATGCCCTGCTCAATTTCTCTCTCTTCTCCCTCCAGCTCTAACACCACCCACCCCTTATCCTCGGATATATCAGCACGGCGAATATTGGTTACTACTTTGAATTGGTGACTGAGAGTATAGATAATGGACTCCCTGATTAGCTCCTGGGGAAAGGTAAACATTACTTGTCTCTTGGCCATCTTCTTCTCCTCCTTTTCCTCTTGGGTCGGCATAGCTTAAGTCGAATATCAAAGATTTCAAACTGGCACACCGACTACCTCCTCAAATGATTCCAGGCAGGGCTGGACATTAAATGGTTGAACGATGTCTGATACTGTTTCTTGTGTCTTGGGTCCTGCCCCAGTGATAAAAGCCACTGTAAGCTCGTTCCTTTTAATTACCCCTGAAGCTGCCAGTCTCTTGAGCCCGGCAATCACTACTCCGCCTGCCGCTTCAGCAAAGATGCCCTCAGTTTGAGCCAGCAGCTTCATCCCGGTGATGAGTTCCTCATCGGTGACGGCACAGGCACCACCCCCCGACTGCCTGGCGACCCTCAACGCATAGTAGCCGTCAGCCGGGTTGCCGATGGCTATGGATTTGGCAACGGTATCCGGCTTTACGGGATGCACATGAAGGCTGCCGGCTTCAAAAGCGTTGACAATAGGTGAGCTACCAGCAGCTTGGGTAAGATACATGTGGGTATTAACCGGCTCAATTAAACCTAGCATGGACAGTTCGTCCAGCCCCTGCCATATTTGGGTAAAGCTGAGCCCCGAGGCAGCTGGAGCCACCACACAGTCAGGGGCACGCCACCCCAGTTGCTCAGCTACCTCATAGCCTAAGGTCTTACTCCCCTCGGCATAGTAGGGTCGGAGATTGATGTTGATGAAACCCCAGTTATATCTTTCTACCAGCCGAGCGCAGAGGCGGTTGACATCGTCAAAGCTTCCATCAACAGTCACCAGAACCGGGTTATAGATTGCTATCCCGACCAGCTTACCCGGTTCTACATTGGAGGGAACGAAAACATAGGACTTCATATTCGCCTTGGCGGCATGGGCAGCTACGCTGGCAGCCAGGTTACCCGTTGAGGCGCAGGCCAGGGTGTCAAATCCGAACTCTCGTGCCTTGGTGACAGCTACCGAGACTGGCCTATCCTTGAACGAGTATGTTGGATTCAGGCAGTCGTTCTTGATATAGAGTTCATCGAGCCCCAGTTCCCGCCCCAACCTGTCAGCTTTGGTAAGAGGAGTAAAGCCAGCGCCAATATCTACTACCTCACCTTCTACCGAGAGTAGGTCTCGATAGCGCCACATGCTCAGCGGTCCCTCGGCGAGTTTCTCCCGACTTAGCCCTCTGGCCATAGCCTTGTAGTCATAGCTGACCTCCAACGGGCTAAGGCAGAAAGCACACAGGTTGAGAGGCTGCAGAGGATACTCTTGCCCACATTTTCGGCAACGCAAAGCTCTGGCATAAGACATATTGCACTCCTTCAGCTAGGCTCTAGCGCCTGACCTAAATCCTCAATCAAATCATCAATGTTTTCCAATCCAACCGATAACCTGATTAGTTCATCGGTGATTCCTACTTTTTCCCTGTAATCCTTGGGCATCGAGGCATGACTCATGGTAGCCGGGTGCTCAGCAAGGGAGGCAACGCCACCCAGCGATTCTGCCAGAGAAAAGACTTTAATTCTTCTTAGAAAGCTATTGACCGCCTCAACCCCCTCTTTTAATTCAAAGGAGACTACCCCACCGAACCCCCTCATCTGCCTTTTAGCGATTTTATAACCAGGGTGAGACTCGAGTCCGGGATAGAACACCCTCTTTACCCTGGGGTGCCCCACCAGGTAATTTGCCACGCTGAAGGCATTCTCCTCGTGTTGCCTCATTCTCACCGGTAGAGTCTCAATTCCCCGAAGTACCAGCCAGCAATCAAAGGGGGAGGCACAGGTTCCCATGGCATTAAGCAAAAATTGAACCCTCTCAGTTAATTCATCGGTAGTGGTTACCACGGCACCGCCGACAACATCGCAGTGCCCGTTAAGATACTTGGTTGTGGAGTGGACAACGAGGTCAATCCCATACTCGATGGGTCTTAAGAAATAGGGGGTGGCAAAGGTATTATCTATCACCGTCAATATGTTGTGCTTCTTAGCAATATCAACCACCATTTCGACATCCACTATATTAAGCAAAGGGTTGGAGGGGGTCTCCAGCCACAGCATCCGGGTATTGGGCTTTATTGCCTGTTCGATACTCTCCCTATCGTCCAGTCTCAGAAAGGTAAACTCCAGCCCAAAGTCCCGCATTACATCCTGAAATAGCCTGTAGGTGCCCCCATAGACATCATCCCCTGAGATTATGTGGTCGCCGGCCTTTAGCAGGTGGATGACGGTGGCTTCGGCAGCCATACCGGTGGCAAAGGCAAACCCCGCCTTTCCTCCCTCAAGCTGAGCAATGGTATCCTCCAGAACCTTCCTCGTCGGATTGGCGGAGCGAGAGTAATCATAGCCCCTCGTCTTACCCACATCCTTAAAGGCAAAGGTGGATGTCTGGTAGATGGGTATTGAGACAGCACCGAAGGCTGTATCCGGCCTATCCCCAGCGTGAATGGCTAGTGTTTCAAATCTCATATTCCCTCTCCCCGGCTGAGCTCCCTCACAATTTCCCTCCTCCTGCCCCAACCTATCCTCTCCCAAGCTCTTTCGTGGTAGTAGTATAGCACAAGCCTAATCGCATGAAATGTAATGGTTATTAGTGTCGTCTCTTGCCAATCATGAGTGAACCACCAAGCCAGAGCACCCAGTATGACTATACCTATAACTCTCCAGGTAATTGACTTGACCCATGATCTAGTTTTGCTATCAACTGCGTTTGCCATTCTAATCCACTCTTTGAAATTTATTTTCTGTTTGTATAGTCCCGTTATTTGGTAATGGTCAAGATAAACCTGCTTTCACCCTCTCGTTCAAAGCCTGGTTTTATACCTCTGGTCTTTAATTCTTGAGCCACACTTTTAAGAGAGTCGGTATCGCCCAGTATTATTCTTGCCGTTTCTCCCTCATTTAGATTATCGATTAATTCCGTTGCTTTAATCTTCGACAAGGGGCAAACTAAATCACACAAATCATATTCTCTTTCCTCAACTTCTTTCAATTCTGTTTCCAGGATATCTTTGTAAAAGCTAGTATACTTGAAGGCATCATCTGGTGATATAACCACAGCTAAACCGCTATTTAGTTTAGCATAATGTAGGGCAACAT
>CAZQRE010000037.1:0-8010 GCA_964595695.1 uncultured Dehalococcoidales bacterium | reverse complement strand
ACCACCCGTTCCCATCCCGAACACGGAAGTGAAACGCCCCAGCGCAGACGATACTGAGGGGGTGACCCTTTGCGGAAAATATGCCACTGCCAGGAGGCTTTTGACCTTTGACTTTAATTGCTTTATAATAGTGGTGCAGGTTTATGAGATAGGTGGTAAGCGATGGCTAGCAGGTTTGAGAAATTCTCAGAGCGAGCTCGTAGGGTTCTCACCTTAGCTCAGGAAGAGGCACAGCACTTTAACCACAGCTACATCGGCACCGAGCATATTTTGCTTGGTTTGGTGCGGGAGGACGAGGGGGTAGCGGCTAAGGTTTTAACCAATCTGGGTGTTGGCTTGAATAAGGTGCGCACTGCCGTGGAATTTATCATCGGGCGTGGTGAGAAACCTAGCACTGGTCAAGTTGGGCTTACCCCCAGAGCTAAGCGGGTCATAGACCTGGCTATTGATGAGGCACGCCACCTCGGCCATAATTATATTGGCACTGAGCACCTTCTATTAGGATTGCTCAGCGAGGGGGAAGGGGTAGCCGCTCATGTGCTAGATAGCTTTGGTATTACCCTTGAGCGGGCACGTAGTGAAACTGTCCACTTTCTCAGTCAAGGTGCACCTAGGTCGAGGCTCACCCGTGCCGCAAGTCGCACCCCGGTTCTGGACCAATTAGGTATTGACTTGACAGCTGCCGCTCGTGCCGGGAAACTTGACCCGGTTATTGGACGGGCTAAGGAGATTTCCCGGGTAATCCAAATCCTCAGCCGTCGGACTAAGAACAATCCAGCTCTTATTGGTGAGCCAGGAGTGGGAAAAACGGCAATCGTTGAGGGCTTGGCTCACCGTATTGTTGCCGGTGATGTCCCTGAAACACTGGAGGGAAAACGGATAATAACACTAGATATGGGAGCGTTAGTAGCCGGGACAAAATACCGGGGCGAGTTTGAAGAACGGCTTAAAAAGATTGTTGACGAGATAAAGACTGCGGGAAACTGCGTGCTCTTTGTTGATGAGTTCCACACCATTGTCGGTGCTGGGGCGGCTGAGGGAGCGATTGATGCCGCCAGTATCCTCAAACCCTCGCTGGCACGGGGGGAACTACAGTGTATTGGGGCAACTACCATTGACGATTACCGTAAGTATGTGGAGAGGGATGCGGCTCTGGAGCGCCGCTTCCAGCCAATTTTAGTAGAGGAGCCTTCCACAGACGAAACCTTGGAGATTTTGCGCGGGGTTAAGGAGCGCTACGAGGAACATCACCATCTACTGATAAGTGATGAGGCACTGAATGCAGCGGCAACATTAGCCGCCAGATACATACCCGACCGCTTTCTGCCTGACAAGGCTATTGACCTCATTGATGAGGCAGCGTCACGGGTAAGGATTAGTCACCGGACTATACCCTTTACCTTGAAGGAAGCTAAGCAAGTTGAGGATAGTGTACATAAGGATAAAGAGGCAGCCCTAGCCACACAGCAGTATGACTATGCCGCTGAACTGCGCCAGCGAGAGCTTCAAATTCAGGAAAAAATAAACAAGCTGGAAGAGGAGTGGCAGGCTGAGCAGGGGCAAGAGAAGCCGGTGGTGAGTGCTGAGGATATCGCTGAAGTAGTCAGTATGTGGACCGGGATCCCAGTGGTCCAATTAGCTAGCGATGAGATGAAGCGACTGCTTAACATGGAGGAGGTAATCCATAAGCGCATTATTGGTCAGGATGAGGCGATTAATACTATTGCTAAAGCGATAAGGCGAGCCCGAGCCGGAATCAAGGACCCAAGGCACCCAATAGGCAACTTTATCTTTTTAGGTCCAACCGGTGTTGGTAAGACAGAGCTGGTCAGAGCCCTGGCTGAGTTTATGTTTAGCAGTGAGGACGCCCTCATCAGGCTTGATATGTCTGAGTTTATGGAGAGACACACTGTAGCCCGGCTGGTTGGGGCGCCACCAGGATATGTTGGCTATGAGGAAGGTGGGCAATTAACTGAGGCAGTGAGGCGTAAGTCGTATTGTTGCATCCTTCTGGATGAAATTGAAAAGGCGCACCCTGATGTATTCAATATATTGCTCCAAATATTTGATGATGGTCACCTGACTGATGCCAAGGGTCGGCGGGTTGATTTCCGCAACAGCATTATTATTATGACCAGCAACATTGGTGCTGAGCTTATCAGGAAAGGAAGTACCATTGGTTTTGCCTCTCACACTGATGAGACCAAAACTCAGCAGCTAGCCTACGAGAAGATGAAGGAGAAGCTACTTGGCGAATTAAAGAAGACCTTCCGTCCTGAGTTTCTCAATCGTATTGACTAAGGAGCATATCCGAAAGATAGTTGATTTGATGCTGGCTAAAGTAGCCGAGCAACTGGTTGAGAAGGGAATAAGGCTAGAGGTAACCGAAGCCGCTAGAGATTTTTTGGGTGAGAAGGGTTACGACGAGGTCTTTGGGGCTCGACCCCTACGCCGGGTGATTCAGGACATGGTTGAAGATAAACTTTCAGAAAGTCTGCTCCGTGGCCAATTCCAGTCAGGGGATACGGCTGTAGTTAACCTAGAAGGAGAAGAGATTGTAATGCGCCCAGCAACTGTAGGCGCCTTACTGGGAGATGATAAATCATAAGCTATTATCCAAGATGCTAGATGTATTGCAGAAAGGGCGGGAGAACAAGATAATAAACCGCCCCTTTTAATTCGCCAAATAGCTAATAGACTGGCTTATTGGATGTGAAGGGCGGGGAAACAGAGATAAATGAGATAACCACCCTTTAATAATTTGTCAAAAACAGGCTGGTGAAGTGTTCAATAAGATTTTAATCGCTAATCGCGGAGAAATTGCCTTCAGAGCAGTTAGGGAGTGCAAAGAACTGGGAATACGCGCTGTTGCCATTTACTCCGATGCTGATGCTGATGCTCTATTCGTAAAGCATGCCGATGAGGCTTACCCGCTGGGGGAATCAAGCCCCGCCAACAGTTACTTAAATATTGAAAAAATTCTTGATATAGCCAAGAGGTGTGAAGCCAAAGCTATTTACCCCGGATATGGTTTCCTGTCCGAGAATCCCAGCTTTGTTGAAGCCTGTGAACAGAGCGGCATTAAATTTATTGGTCCCCCCAGTGAGTCCATGCAGCGGGCAAAGCCCAAGCACAGGGCGCGCCAGCTGATGAAAACAAATGGCATCCCGGTTACCCCCGGTACTGACGAGGCTATAGACAGTGCCAGTGAAACGACCGAGGCTATTAAAGCGGCGGATGACATCGGTTATCCGGTAATTGTCAAACCCAGCGGCGCTGGCGGCGGAATTGGGATAAGAGTGGCTCAAGACAAAGATGAACTGGTGGAAGCAATGAAGTATGCCGAATCACGGGGAAACTCCGCCTTTGGCATATCAGCTTTCTATATTGAGAAATATATCCCTAGAGTAAAACACATAGAGTTCCAGATACTAGCCGATGAAAAGGGTAATGTGGTTTACCTGGGTGAACGTGAATGCTCTATTCAACGGCGGTATCAAAAGCTTATTGAAGAAGCCCCCTCCACGGTGATGACCCCTCAATTGAGGAGGGAAATGGGGCAGGCGGCAGTTCAAGTGGCTAAACTATTAAAATATGTTAGTGCCCTGACTGTGGAGTTCATCTTTTCCATGGACACGGGCGAGTACTTTTTCAATGAAGTTAACACCCGTCTCCAGGTTGAACATCCCATTACCGAGCTTACTACCGGGATAAATTTGGTTAAGGAGCAAATAAGGATAGCGGCTGGGGAGGAGCTGGGTTATACCCAGGATGATATCCGACTTCGGGGCTGGGCAATAGAGTGCCGGATTAACGCTGAAGACCCGCTCCAAGGTTTCTTGCCTTCCCCATTCAAGATAACTGCCTACCAACCTCCTAGCGGTTTTGGGGTCAGGGTTGATAGTGGAGTATATGCCGGATATACCCTGCCATTTCACTACGACTCGTTGATAGTGAAGCTGTTGACCTGGGGTGGAAGCCGGGATAAAGCTATTTCGAGTATGAGACGGGCACTTGATGACTTTATTATCGACGGGATAAAAACAAACATCCCATTCCACAAGGTAGCCCTCGACGATGAGATTTTTAAGCGGGGCGATTATACGACAAGTTTTATAGAGGAACGGGAAATAATAAAAAAGCTCCAACAATTGCCCACTAAGGCTGCTGGATAGCCTGAGTCTGTCAAAACCCTGCCTCAACCAAATTCCCCTTGCGTTACTACCTAAAATCGAGTAAAGTCAAGCTATGGATAAATCCCGTGCTAGGACTATTTTTGTCTGTCAGCAGTGCGGCAAGGAGAGCCTTAAATGGCTGGGACGATGCCCAAACTGCCAGCAGTGGAACAGCTTTGTCGAGAAAACGGTAGCTGCTCCAGCTACTTCCTTCCAGCCCATTTCCCCAGAAAATCCTCCCCAGGAGCTATCTCAGGTTGTTATTGAGGCATCCGACCGCTATCCACTTCCTCTAGCTGAGTTTAACCGGGTGCTGGGTGGGGGGCTGGTATCTGGCTCCCTGGTTCTCATTGGTGGCGACCCCGGTATTGGCAAATCAACCCTCCTGCTTCAAGTTTCAGCCCTGATAGCTCGGGCTCGGGGTGAGGTGGTTTATGTTTCCGGTGAGGAGTCACTTCATCAGACTAAGCTCAGGGCTGAGCGTCTGGGACTGAAGGGTGAGAAGCTCTACCTTCTGGCTGAGACCAACCTTGAGGTTATCCTCGGGCAGATTGAGCGGTTATCACCCCACCTGGTAGTTATTGATTCTATCCAGGCTGTTTACCTCCCTGAGCTGGATACTGCCCCGGGCAGTATAACCCAGGTACGGGAGTGCACCCTGCGGCTTATGCACTGGTCAAAGCTCAGTGGCGTGCCCGTTTTCATTGCCGGGCATGTAACCAAGGATGGGGCTATTGCCGGTCCCCGGGTTCTGGAGCATATTGTTGATGTGGTGCTCTATCTTGAGGGTGAGCCGTTTAGTGCCTATCGGCTGCTGCGTTGCGTGAAAAACCGCTTTGGCTCTACTAATGAGGTGGGTGTCTTTGAGATGAAGGAGCAGGGGCTAGTTGAGGTCAGCAATCCGTCGCTGGCTTTCCTCTCCCAGCGCGGCAGCGATGCCATCGGCTCGGCGGTCGTCCCCACCCTGGAGGGCAGCCGCCCCCTGCTCATCGAGATTCAAGCCCTGACTACCCCCACCAGCTTTGGCTTACCCCGACGCACTGCTAACGGGGTTGACTTCAATCGGTTGCTGCTGATTACGGCGGTGCTGACCAAGCGGGTTGGCTTAAAGCTGGGTAATCAGGATATTATAGCCAATGTTACCGGTGGGCTTAGAATCGGTGAGCCGGCGGCTGATTTAGGTATTGCCCTGGCTATTGCCTCCAGCTTCCGTGATATGGGGGTTGACCCCAAACTGGTGGCAGCGGGGGAGGTGGGGTTAAGCGGGGAATTGAGAGCCGTTTCTCAATTAGATAGGCGGCTCTCCGAGGCAGCCAGATTAGGCTTTAGCCGTTGTCTGGTGCCTAAGGTCGGCGCCATGGTTAGCCCAGCCCCCAAGGACATTGAGCTTATCCCGGTCAGCACCCTGCGGGAAGCAATAGGGGTGGGACTGGTCAAGAAGAGTCCAAGAGAGGCGTAGCCTCTCTTATAAATCCCTACCCCCCTCTGTTTTGAAGGAGAGGGGGATAGAGGGGGTGAGGTAGATAAGTAATCTTCGGGTAGCCGCCATCATTGTCGCTGCCGGCTCAAGCCGGCGGATGGGTGGGGTGGATAAGGCGTTCGCCCTGTTAGCCGGAAAGCCGGTTTTAGCCTGGGCGGTTGATGCTTTTCAAAAATGTGGCTCGGTTTACCAGATAGTCTTGGTAGTAAATGAGCAAAACCTTGAGCGGTGCTGCCGGTTGGTAGCCGGGCAAGGGTGGTCTAAGGTAACCGATGTTGGTCCCGGGGGCAGGCGGCGTCAGGATTCGGTGGCGGCGGGACTCAGCCAGCTCAGCCATTGCGACTGGGTAATAATCCATGATGGCGCTCGACCTCTAGTGACTGTGGACTTGATTGAGCACGGGCTGGAGGCAGCCCAAGAAACAGGGGCGGCGGTTGCTGCCGTTCCGGTTACGGATACGATTAAGGTAGCGGGAGATGATAGAATAGTGCATCAGACGCCACCACGTCGAAATCTATGGGCAGTGCAGACGCCACAGGTATTTCGGCTTGATATAATAGCTGAAGCCTATCGCCAGGCAAAGGTTGAGGTGACTGACGATGCCTCGCTGGTAGAGCAGTTGGGCTATAAGGTGAAATTATATATGGGTTCTTATGCCAATATAAAGGTAACCGCCCCCGATGACTTGGCTTTGGCTGAGATTTTATGGCAAAAGCAGGGAAGGTAAGATGCGTGTTGGCATAGGCTATGATGTCCATCCCCTGACTCCCGGGCGCAGGCTGGTGTTAGGCGGGGTAGATATACCATTTGATAAGGGGCTCAGTGGTTGGAGTGATGCCGATGTGCTAACTCACGCTATTATTGATGCCCTGCTCGGGGCGGCGGCTCTGGGAGATATAGGTAGCCATTTCCCACCTGGTGAGCCACAATATAAGGATATTTCCAGCCTGATTCTGCTTAAACGGGTAAGGGATAAGCTGGCGGAAAATGACTGGCGAATAGATAACATTGATGCTACAATTGTGGCTGAACAGCCTAAACTTGGAGATTTTATTAATGCGATGCGGCAGCAGTTAAGCCAGACGCTGGGTATTGCTCTTAATCAGGTGAGTGTGAAGGCTAGCACCTCAGCGCAGTTGGGTTTTGTTGGTCGGGGGGAGGGGATGGCAGCCTGTGCCGTAGCCTTGCTCGAAGGCATTTCAAATTAGATATGTTTAGGTATATGGTAAACCCTATAATTATTCGCTTTCCCAGGATGCTGGACTGCGTTTGTCTTTTGCCCCGGTTCATCGGGGCATAGGGGAAGAAGTCCAGTATGGGAAGGAGATTAGTTTAATGTGGCTTATTACTAACTTTAGAAAGGATATCAAAGCTGTTTTTGAGCATGACCCGGCAGCTACCAGCACCCTAGAGGTATTGCTGGCTTACCCTGGGTTTCATGCCCGGCAGTACCATCGCTTAGCTCACACCCTATTTCGGTGGCATATCCCAGTTTTACCCCGGCTCCTGTCTCATATCAACCGCTTTCTTACCGGCATTGAAATCCACCCCGGGGCTAAGATTGGGGAAGGGTTCTTCATTGACCACGGTATGGGTGTGGTCATTGGTGAGACCTCAGAGATTGGTGACAATGTTACCCTGTATCAGGGAGTAACCCTGGGCGGCACCAGTCATCAGCGGACAAAGCGTCACCCTACACTGGGCAACAATGTAGTGGTTGGTGTCGGGGCACAACTTATTGGGGCGATTACTATAGGCGACAATACCAAGGTCGGGGCTGGTTCAGTGGTGGTAACATCGGTGCCGGCTAATGCCACTGTGGTTGGAGTCCCGGGACGGGTGGTAGCGCTCAGGAACCCTGATACCGATACTGTAGAGAGGTTGCCCGACCCGGTAGGAGAAAAGCTGGAGGCTCTGGAGAGGCGAATAGCTGAGCTGGAGCAGCGTCTGGCTATAATAGAAGGAAGTAAAGATGAAAGTATATAACACCCTATCGGGACAGAAAGAGGAGTTTCTACCCCGGGGTGACGAAGTTAAGATGTATGTCTGCGGAGTTACACCCTATGATGATTGCCATATTGGTCATGCTATGAGCTACATTATCTTTGATATCATCAGGCGTTATCTCCAGTTTAGCGGCTATAAGGTGAAGTATGTGCAGAACATCACTGACATTGACGATAAGATTATAGACCGAGCTGGTAGGCTTGGTATTTCCACCGGTGAGCTGGCAGAAAAGTTCATTGGTCACTATTTTGCTGATATGGATGGTCTGAATATCGGTCGGGCTGATATTTACCCCAGGGCTACTGAGGAAATACCTAAAATTATCGAAGTGATACAGGGGCTGGTGGA
>CAZQRE010000036.1:0-8050 GCA_964595695.1 uncultured Dehalococcoidales bacterium | reverse complement strand
AAGTCAATAAAGTCAGCCATAGGCTCTGGGTTGAGAGCACAGCTACCACCGGCTATTACTATTGGATGGGAGTCATTTCTCTCTGGGGCTAGGACTGGTATTTGAGCCAGGTGAAGCATATTCAATACATTGGTGTAGGTAAGTTCGTAACCCAGGGAGAAGCCAATAATATCAAAGTCCTTTAGGGGGTGCTTAGATTCGAGGCTAAACAGAGGGATACCGGCTGTCTTCATTACTGCTTCCATATCCGGCCATGGGGCAAAGACCCTTTCAGCAAGAACATCCGGCTGGCTATTAAGTAGCTCATAGAGGATAGGCAATGCCATATTGGACATGCCTATTTCATACAAGTCGGGGTAGCTGAGGGCAATCCTGATATGGGTTTTGTCCCAATCCTTTACCCGGCTATTCCACTCACCACCGGTATAGCGGGCGGGCTTGGTAACCTGGTGCAGTATGTTATTGAGGTCGCTCAACTTACTTTCTCCAGACTGCTCATTATAGACTGTAGCTTCATCAGGCGCAACTCACCTCCCCCGATTCATAATGTGCTACAATGCTAGAGAGGACAAGATGAGCCAGAAAATTAGCCACGATAAGCAGGCTGGGGTGGAGAGGGGAGAGTGGTTGAAGAAGAAAATTATTCCCCTGTTAACACTGCTCCTGGTTGTAGCTATTACGGTTGGCATCTTCCTTTGCCGAGAAAGGATAACTGAGCTTGGTAACTACGGCTATTTGGGTGCCTTTCTGGTAAGTCTGGTCTCTAACGCGACTATTGTCCTGCCTGTCCCTGGTATCATCATAATTGTGGCTCTTGGCGCTACCCTTCCCCCGGTTTTCGTAGGGCTTGCGGCTGGGATAGGCTCAGCTATAGGAGAAATGACCGCTTATGTTGTTGGTGTTGGTGGACGAGGACTTGTGGAGAACAGAAGGCTGTATGACAGGTTGGTTGAATGGCTGAGGAAATGGGGAGTTATTATAATCTTTGTTTTCGCACTAACTCCTTTACCCTTTGACCTTTTAGGAATAGTCGCTGGTGTTCTCCGCTTCCCCTTATGGAAGTTTTTCCTCGCCTGCTGGTTGGGCAAAACCTTACTCAACATAATCATCGCCTATGCTGGTTTTTATGGGTGGGAGTTTGTGTTGTCCTACTTTGGTTAACGCCGTCCCTTGATAGAGAAGGGTCCCTACTTCAGGCGATATTTCAGGGGTAAATTGCCAGCGCCTCGAGTCCAGTAGTTTCAGGCAAGCCGAGCATAAGGTTCATATTCTGGATGGCTTGCCCGGCTGCCCCCTTGACCAGGTTATCAATGCAACTGATAACGATGAGCCTCCCCGTCCTGAAGTCAATGGTGGGGTAGATGAGACAGAGGTTGTTCCCCCGGGTGTGCCTGGTGTGGGGAGGCAATTCCACCACCTTCACAAATGGCTCATCTTGGTAAAAGTCCAGATAGAGCTGTCTTAGCTCTTCCTTTCCCTTTTCACCGGCAGCAACCTTGCCTGAGACTAGTGGAGCATAGCAGGTGGTCAATATTCCTCTGGTCATCGGAATTAGATGAGGGACAAAGGTCACCGAAGGCGACTGCCCGGGACGAAGCCGCTTTAGCTCCTGGATAATCTCAGGCAGGTGTCTATGCCCGTCCAGGGCGTAGGCAGTGGCATCTTCATTGACCTCCGAGTAATGAGTCTGCTGACTTAGAGTCCTACCCGCTCCCGACACACCAGACTTGCTATCAATAACGATATCGGGCTTAATCAGACCCTCTTTAACCACTGGGGCTAAAGCCAGAATAGCTCCGGTGGGGTAGCAACCGGGGTTTGCCACCAGCTGGGCAGAGGCAACCTGGGACCGGTATAGCTCGGTTAGACCATAGACCGCTTGTTCCAGTAGTTGTGGGGCGGGGTGGGTAAAACCATACCAGGACAGGTATTCGGCAGCATCCTTTAGCCTGAAATCGGCGCTAATATCCACCACCTTAACACCACGGTCAAGTAGTGGTATGACCTCTTTAGCACTCTCCTGGTGGGGCATAGCTGAGAAGGCTAAATCAACCTCTCCAAGTTCAGCTTCAATAGTCAGGTCTACGCAGGCTAGATGAGGGAAAACCGTGCCTAACTTCTGTCCCGCGGCACTCCGCCCGGTAACCGAGGTAAGCTTTACCGGTGGGTGCTGATATAGCAACCGAGTCAGCTCAATACCGGCATAACCGCTAACATTGATAATGCCTACCCTTGTCTTGCTCACCTTTTATCTTTTTCGCCTTTAACCTGATTTTGGTCTAAAGTATATCACAACCTCACCTCAAATTTATACGAAGGTGTTTAGAGGATTTTTATCAATCTATTTTTCCCACCCGCCCAACCCCCTGGGTTGAGTTTCGGGGGCTTTGCCCCCCTTGAGGCTAAGGAGCGGCTCCTATGGGGGGATAGCAGGCGTTAATAAACAATCTTGTGTTTAGCCTAATCTCAGGTTAGCCTTTCTCCCCTGAGACCGCTAAGGATATGTTGAATCTCAATGCTGGTTAAGCCAAATCGGTGCAGAGTGTGGCGGGTTATCTCCAAGGTGGCTTCAAACTCAGGGCGGACCAATTCTGAAACACCGATGCCCTTTAACAGTTCAGCATCGGCATCACGGTGAACTCGAGCCACTATATCAAGCCTGGGATTGATTCTGAGGGCGTTTTCAGCAGCAAGCCTTGCCGCAAGAGGGTCGGGAATAGTGAGAACCAAAACCCTAGCCCTTGCCAGCTCAGCCTGGGAAAGCACCTCAGGATTAGCAACATCTCCATAGATACAGGGAATCCCCCGGGAACGTAATCTTGAGATGACGTGAGGGTTATGGTCAATCGCCAGGTAAGAGAAGTTTCGCCGCTCTAGCACCCTTGCCAGACTGCTCCCGATACCGCCATGTCCACAAAGTACAACATGACCGGCGAGCTTTTGTCCTCTACCTATCGGGATTGGGTCAATGCGACCAGTTAGTAATCGTCCAATCCCCTTGACCCGATAAAGCCTGGGATAAAGTCCTGACACCAGCTTCAGATTAAATGGGGTGAGCACCATGGTAATAATGGCACTGGCTACAATCAGTGAGTAGAGATGCTCTGAGATGACGCCGGCGTTAACACCCACCACTGCCATAATAAAGCTAAACTCACCCATCGGAGCCATGCCGGCGCCTACCAGCAAAGCGGTCTTACCGCTATAACCAAAAAGCCAGGTAATGATGGGGAAGATGATAAGCCTGCTCAGGACTACCGTCAGGACAATTATGGACAGGAGGGGCAAATTCTCCATCACCAAGCCGGGATTCATAAGCATGCCGATAGACACCAAAAAGATGGCAGCAAACATGTCACGCAAGGGGGTGGTGTCACCTAAAGCTTGATGGGCGAAGTCAGACTGGCTAATCACCAGCCCGGCGATAAAGGCACCAATAGCTGGCGACAGCCCGAACAGATGGGCGACATAGGCTGTGCCCAGGCATGAGGTCACCACGAACAGACGAAACAGCTCCCTGGTGCGCATCCCAGCCACATGCCGTATAAACCAAGGTACCACCCACCGGCCAAGAAGCAGCATTACCACCAAGAAGAGAGCTACCTTCAGAGCAGCAATGCCCAGCACTGGCAATAAATCCCTGCCCAGCTCGCCCAGTACCGGGAGAATGATCAGCATGGGCACGGCAGCGAGGTCATCCATTAAAGTATAGCCGATGATGATGCGACCGTGTATTGAGTTGAGTTCCCCCCGCTCGGTAAGGGTTTTGAGTATAATCACCGTGCTACTGACGGCGATGAGGAAGCCGAAACCGATGGCTTGGGGCAGTGGCCAGCCGAGCAGCTTGCCTATAGCCAAACCCAAGCCTATGGTGACCACAATCGCAACTAGACGCCCCAAGGTGGCAACCCGCCCTATCCGTTTGAGTTCGCTCAAGGAAAGCTCCAGCCCTAAGGTAAACAAGAGGAAGATAAGCCCGATGGCAGCCAGAGCCTGGACTTGCTCCAGGTCACGAACCAGCCCTAATCCAAAGGGACCGATGGCAATGCCGGCCAGAAGGTAACCGATGAGGACAGGCTGCCTGAGGCGGCGGGCAACCACCCCCCCCACTAAGGCAGCAGCCAGAGCTAATGCCATAGTAATGATGAGTTCCAGTTCCCCCATAGGTTCTCCCTAGTTCGTAGAATAAGCTACACTGCTATTGTAACACAGGAGTTCAGCCGAGCGCATTAGTCCAAAGCTACTAAATACTCTTGCCAGAGGCAGTCACTATATGCTAGAATGAGGCTTCAAAGGGGTGGAGATGATGCCTAAGATTTATCTTATTGATGTTACCAATCGGGATGGAGTGCAGACAGCGAGGCTTGGCTTATCCAAGCTCGAAAAAACCCTGATAAATATTTACCTGAACGAAATGGGGGTTTTTCAGTCTGAGTTTGGCTTCCCCACCACCAAGCACGAATCCCTTTACCTGCAAGCCAACCTGGAACTAGCCGAGATGGGAGTCCTGAAACCTATCCGTCTGGGAGGATGGATGAGAGCCGTTGCCGCTGATGTAGAGGCAGCTTTTAAGCTGGTACCCAATCTACGGCACCTCAATGTCTCGATATCTACATCAGACCAGATGATTCTTGGCAAGTTCCAGGGGAGAAAGACAAAAGATGACATCATAAATGACATGGTTGAGGCAGTTGATGCTGCCCGGGCTCTTGGCGCTGAAAGCATAGGGGTTAACGCTGAAGATGCCTCAAGAGCAGACCTGAATTTCCTAATCAAATTTGGGCTTGCCGCCAAAGAACATGGGGCTGATAGATTCAGGTACTGTGATACCCTTGGCTACGACAACCCGTTCACTATCTATGAAACTATCAGGCTACTGGCGGAAAATATCGGCATGGCTATTGAGACTCACTGTCATGGCGACCTGGGAATGGCTAATGCCAATTCTATTGCCGGAGCTAAAGGGGCGGTAGATGGTGGGCAGGATGCTTATATCAATACTACTGTTAATGGTATCGGGGAGAGGGCGGGAAATGCCGACCTGGTGGCGGTCATTCTAGCGGTGACTAAATCAAAGGGGTTCGGTGATAAATATCAGTTGGCAGGTCCAATTGATTTATCCAGGGCATGGAAGATAGCCAAGTTTGCCAGCTATGCCTTCGGGGTGCCAATTCCAGTAAACCAGACGGGTGTTGGCATTAATGCCTTTGCTCATGAATCTGGCATACATGCCGATGGCGTATTAAAAAACCCGCAAAACTATGAGCTATTTAGCTATGAGGAACTGGGCAGGGGTGAGCCAGAGCTGGTAGAGACTGGGAGAGAAATTTGTACCGGAGAGTATAGTGGGATATCTGGCTTCAGTCATATAATGGGAAAGATAGAGGTATCGTTTGCTAATAGAGAAGAGGCTAATGAGGTTTTGGAGCTGGTAAGATATGCCAATGTAGAATCACAAAAGCCCCTCGTCGGGGATGAACTGCTCTTCATAGCCAAGTATCCAAAGATTGCCAAAAAGCTGTTAACCCTTACTCCGCTGGAATAGCTGTGCTTCGGATAATAATAACTAATAACAGAGAGGCTGTTTTGAAAGGCAGCCTCTCTTCATTTGTTTTAGATATGCTGTTATAATGGCTAGTGGGATGTATTGAACATGGCTAGTGAACTGCCCAGCATAACCTTAAAGGCTATAGGTATCGTCAGAAATGGAATTAAGCAACCACCAAAGAGAGTGCCCTTTGGCTGGGAAAAGGTTGTTTCCGATATTGTGGTTGATAGTGGCCTGACTGAAGCCCTGGATGGACTGGGGGAATTCTCCCACATAGTAGTTCTCTACTGGATGCATCAGGTTGCCGCCGGAGAGCTGCCAATGAAAGTCCACCCTATGGGCAAACAGGAGCTTCCTCTGGTCGGGCTTTTCGCCACCCGCTCGCCGCATAGGCCGAATCCAGTGGGGGAAACTACTGTTAGACTGTTGCAGCGCCAGGGTAACATACTAAGGGTTGAAGGGCTTGATGCTATCGATGGCACACCGGTAATTGATATAAAACCCTACATCCCTGAATTTGATTCGGCAGCTAAAGCCAGAGTGCCTCAATGGATAACCAATCTATAAGCCAAGTGCTACAAGATATCTACCACCAGCTTATGGCTCGTTATGGGCCTCAGTATTGGTGGCCGGCACCGGAGCCATTTGAGATAATAGTTGGTGCCATCCTTACCCAGGCGGCCGCCTGGAGTAATGTAGACAAGGCTATAGCTAATCTAAAATCGGCTAGGGCGTTATCACCAAAAGCACTACGCCAGTTGCCCACCCCTGAACTCGCTGCCCTTATCTATCCCTGTGGTTACTACAATGCCAAAGCGCTAAAGCTTAAGTCCTTCGCTCATTGGCTTGGAGAATACTATGATGACAACCTCGATAAGCTGTTTGCCAGCAATGCTGACCACCTTCGCCCACAGCTTCTTTCCATTCATGGCATTGGACAGGAGACGGCTGATTCCATAATACTGTATGCTGCCAACAAGCCGGTTTTTGTTATTGATAGTTACACCCGTCGTATCATTAACCGTATCGGGCGAGCCCCGGCGGGTGACAGCTACACTGCCTATCAGGCCCTTTTTATGGATAATCTACCTACTGATGCCGGGCTATTTAATGAATACCATGCCTTACTGGTTTGCTTGGCTAAAAATGTCTGCCGCCGCCGCCCCCTTTGCCACCAGTGTTGCCTCAATAACATCTGCCAATTCTACATTAATCTTGAGGCGAGCAGCGAAGTCAGTTAAGATGGATAGACAAGGAAGCGGGCTATCGGCGTAAAAATAAACTTCAGCGCAAACGGCTAACAGCTACAAAAATACCCAGAGCTAGGGCTAGCAGGTCAAAAAGCCCGAAACTAAGACCCCAGGGGGAAAGGATACTAGTCAGGTAGCTTATTACCACAGCAATACCAGCCACAACAGCCAGTCCTGTGCCACGCTTACGGTTAACTGAAAGGCTAATTACCTCCCCAATAGCATAACCAGCGCCAGCAGCCAGTATCAAATTAAGGAGAAAGAAGCGCACGAACCCCCCGACCACCCCCCAGGCGATGCCACAAATTATAGCCATACCTAAGCCGGTTCCTGCAGCTCTTAGATAATATTTGGTAGAAACGTGATAGGTAGGCAACTTAGACAATCCGGCACAGTCCTGGCACTTGGCTCCTACCGGGGTCTGCACCAAGCACTTAGGACATATCGGCTTACCACACTTAGCACATCTCAGGTTAGTTTCAATCTCAGGGTGAATAGCACATCTCATTTTATTATAGTCAACCTTTCCCTTGCTTCTTTTGTTGTCCAAGAGGTTGTTTACTTGAGCTGGCTTCGGGGGGTGCTCGATGTACCCAGGCTTCCCTATCCCTTATGTCCCGGTCAAAGAGCAAGCGATTTATAAATAGCTGTACCGGAGGCACTGATTTACTAAGCATAGTTCTTGGTGTTAGCAGCCTCTTTGACAGTCCTATCAAAGTCAGTACTACAAAGCCCAGCGTAATCGGCAGTCTTTCCTCTATATCCAGCGGCTGGCTGAGGAACCAGCTGAAAATGGGTAAGGAGACTAATGCCCAAAATACCCCTAGGGCTATCTGCCGTAATGGGGCCAGGAGGTAGGGCATCACCAGGATTATGAGCCCCAACTTCGGGGATAGCATGGTAATAACGCCGAGGGAGGTAAGAACACCGCGCCCGCCTTGAAAGCGAAGAAATACAGGCCAATTGTGCCCGACAACCGTAATGATACCCACTGTTACCTGCTCAACAGCACCGAGCCCCAGCAGTTGGGCTACCCATACTGCTAATGCTCCTTTACCAATGTCAAAAATGGCTACCGGGATAGCCAGCCACTTTGAAACTGTACTGAGTACATTGGCGGCGCCGACCTTGCCAGTGCCGTACTTCCGGATATCAATGCCGCGGGACCATTTAGCTGCCAGATAGGCGGCTGGTACCGAACCCAAAAGGTAGGCAGCTAATACTAATAATACAAACTCAATAGCCACAAGCT
>CAZQRE010000035.1:0-8144 GCA_964595695.1 uncultured Dehalococcoidales bacterium | reverse complement strand
CTGTCATTGCGATGAGCCGAAGCCCTGAGCATAGCGAAGGGGAAGCGAAGCAATCTCACTATTATTTTCAGAGATTGCTTCGGCACCTCGTGCCTCGCAATGACAATTAAACAGCCTCTTCAAAGGAGGGGGGGGAAAAGTAGTTTTTAAAGGGGATTTTTTACCCCACAAAAACTTTGTTTTTGCGGGGACCCCGATTTAAAGCCCCTTTAACCTCCCTCTGATAAACGGCTTCTTTTCTATTATTTATGATGTATAATGGAGTTGAGCAGTTACTGTTTATCGGCCCGGGAAGGCACACTTAGGGGGTAATCATGCAAATTGTGATAATCATCCTGCTTGTGATTCTGGTTGGCTTCTTTCTTTGGGATAGGCTTCGAGCCAGTCAGCGGTGGAAAGAGCAGAGTGACATTCTATCAAAAACGGTGGGAGAAAGAATAGCTGACACTACCAAGGTCTTCGGAGAGGTTAAAGAAAGATTGGGCGAACTTACACAAAGAACGAAAGAAATCCAGGAAGTTGGCAAGAATATCTCCAGCTTGCAGGAGATTTTACGCGCACCAAAATTTAGAGGTGGCTTTGGCGAACTCCTGCTAGAGAGACTGCTGGCTGATATTCTACCCCGCGATAATTACTCACTCCAATATAGGTTTCGAAATGGTGAGACGGTAGACGCAGTTATTCGAATTGGCGGAAATTTAGTCCCCATTGATTCCAAGTTCCCCTTGGAAGATTTCAAGCGAATAATTACCGCAGAATCTGAACAGGAGCAAGTAGCCTTACGAAGGCAATTCACTCGCACTATTAAAAAGCATATTGATGATGTAACCAAATATATTCTGCCTGATGAAAATACATTTGACTTTGCCCTTATGTATATTCCAGCAGAAAATGTCTATTATGAGACAATACTTCGTGGTCAAGCTGAAGAAAGTGAGATATACTCTTACTCCCTCCAAAAGAGGGTTATCCCGGTGTCACCGAATAGCTTTTATGCCTATTTACAGGTTATTATACTAGGACTAAAGGGGTTGCACATTGAGAAAACCGCTCGTGACATCCTTGGACATTTGGGGCGTCTACAGGGTGACCTTCAGGACTTTCAAGAAGACTACAGCACCTTGGGCGGACACATTCGGCATGCGGCAATAAAGTATGAGGAGGCGGCAACGAAATTGACCAGACTTGGCGATAAGCTGCAACTTGCCGGTGAAACTCCTGTTGAAAAATTACCGGAAAAGGATAATGAGACAAGTAATAAGGACACATAGCCGATGAACCGAACCAGGGGCTTTGTTAATCTCAATCAGTTTAAGTCGGGCAGGGCGATAAAGCGGCTCAAGAAGGTTGCCGATAAGCGTGGGTTGAAAAGGCACCGAGGGGGTAAGTAATGAGTTGGATTGGTAATAAGACAGAAAGGTTTAGACAGGTGCCAAATCCTTACTTTACTATGCACATTACCGCTAAGTTTCTGTCTGGTCTGGGGTTGGGTGTGCTTTTGGCTACCTGGCTGCCAGTATGGACGGGCTGGATATTTATCGTTGCCGCTTTGCTAATAGCCATACCAAGTGCTAGAATTGTCCTTGGGAAGTGAGTCTGAGGTAAAGTTGCCTAGGATTTAACCCAAATCCCCTTAATCAGCGGAAAGCAGGTTGTGGTCGTGCATAGAGTTGGTGTTCTCTACCACCCAATGATTGAAGCTGCCTATACCTTGGCTAAGAAACTACAGGAGTTTTTAGCCAGCAGCGGCGTTTCTGTCTGGCTATGTTCGGCGTGGGAGGGGGAGAAAGCCAGGTCTCAGGTAGATGATACCGATTTGATTCTCAGTATCGGTGGTGATGGCACTATTCTGCGGGCGGCTCAGGCGGTGGTTCCCGGCTTAACCCCTATTACCGGGATAAATCTAGGTAAGCTAGGATTTATGACCGAACTCAGCGCTGATGAAGCTATGGATAAGCTACCTGTCTTGCTGGCGGGGGAGGGTTGGATTGATGAGCGGGCTATGCTTGAGGCAGAGCTTGTAGCTACAGGTCAGGAGGGCGAGCCATCCCGTATGTTTTATGCGTTGAATGATGTGGTGGTGGCGCGGGGGGCAATAGCGCGGGTAGTCTATGTAGAAGCCAGTATTGATGGTGAGCCACTCACCACCTATAAGGGTGATGGGGTAATTGTGGCCACAGCCACCGGTAGCACCGGCTACTCGCTGTCGGCTGGTGGGCCTATACTGTATCCGCAAGCTAAGGAGTTCTTGCTGTTGCCAATATTGCCTCACCTTAGTTCAGCTTACCCTATGGTATTGCCGTCCACAGCAGTAGTTAAGCTGCGTCTTGCTACCGCTCATCAGGCGACACTAAGTATTGATGGTCATATAAATCTACCATTGCCAACTGGGACTACGATTACGGTAAAGCACAGCTCTAACAAGGCTCGATTTCTAAGAATTCATCCAGAGGCATTTTTCTATAGCTCCCTGGAGCAGAGGTTGAAAGGAAAGCAGTAGGTTGAATCCGGTGGAAAAAGCCAGAATTAATGATGTAACCCAGATGCATGAGTTGATTAACTACTTTGCTGATAGGGATGAGATGTTACCCCGTCCGCTGAGCGAAATATATGAAAATATCAGGGATTACTTTGTGGCTAAGCAGGATGAACGCGTAATTGCCTGTGCGGCACTGCATGTTAGCTGGTCAGACCTAGCTGAGATAAAGTCACTGGCGGTAGCTGAGGATAGCCAGGAGCAGGGGATTGGTGCTCAACTGGTGGAAGCCTGTCTCAGGGAAGCTAGGGAGCTTGGTATTACCACTATCTTTTGCCTGACCTACAAACCAGCCTTTTTTGAGCAGTTCGGCTTTTCTCAAGTAGAAAAAACGGAGTTACCACACAAGGTCTGGGGTGAGTGTTACCGCTGTCCCAAGTTCCCTAATTGTGACGAGGTAGCTCTTATTTATCACTTAGAGGTTAAACTTGACTGTGGAGAAGACGCTATCCAGCCAGCTAATCTATGACGGACGAGCGGTAAAGTTGCGGGTTGATACCGTTAGGATGGCTGGTGGCAGGGAAACCAGGCGGGAGATTGTGGAGCATAGTGACTGTGTGGCTATTGTAGCCATTGATGCTGATGATAATGTCCTGCTGGTTAATCAATTTCGCAAGCCGGTAGAGAAAGAGCTACTGGAGATACCGGCTGGTGGTATTGAACCTGGCGAAGACCCGGTGACTACCGTTCGCCGTGAGTTGCGCGAGGAGGCAGGTTACCTGCCAGGAAAAGTGGAGAGGTTAGGTGGCTTCTACTCCACACCCGGTTACTGCACTGAATACCTTTACCTTTATCTGGCTACTGAGCTTGTTCCCAGCCAACTATATGCTGAGGATACCGAGAATATTAGATTAGTCAGGGTGCCGATTAGCCAGATTACCAGTCTTATTACCTCGGGCTCCATTTGTGATGCCAAGAGCATCGCTGGCCTGCTTACCTTCCTGGAATATCGGAAAGCACAACGAGGGGCTATCTAGCCCCACTTCAACACTCGCCCACCCAGAAGGTGCATATGGAGATGGGGCACCAATTGCCCGCCTTCCTTCCCACAGTTAATTGCCAGGCGATAGCCACTCTCAGCAACACCGTGCTCCCTTGCCAATTGATTGGCAACCTTGACCATATGCCCGACAAGCGGTGCTTCGGCGTCAGTTAGGTGAAGGAGTGAAGGGATATGCTTTTTAGAGACGATAAGCAGATGAGTAGGTGCTATAGGATTGATGTCGCGGAAGGCAATCACTTCCTCATCCTGATAAAGGATGTCACTGGGTATCTCACCAGCCACAATCTTACAGAAAATACAGTCCATATCTATCTACCTTACCCCCTTAATTCTTCCCCCTCATTATTATTCAATGTGACGGTCTGAGAAACCGTTTCATAATTCAATTATGGTGTCCAAGCAATATGGATTTTATCGCTATCACCTCTAGTTACTTTTCCTCTCCATTGTCCTGTCTTCTCATAGTCTTCAAGCAATCTCCTAACAGTATCAGGGTCACCTGCTGAATTTACAATTAGGTTCACTGTAAATTCAATTATTTCGTCTGTCCTACGCTTTGTCCAATTGTAGATTAGAATTGCTATTATTACTGTCGCTAATATACCTATACCACTAATAATTAGTCCCCAATGTGTAATATCCACAGAAACACCTCCTAAGTAAGATTTAATAATCAGAATTGCTATAAAGCAAATAACCGCTATGACAATACATATCCTGAAGAATCGTTCATTTTGTTCCCGTCCAATATCTCGGACATGGGATGCATAAAGCACTACAGAAGAGACTATCAGAGCTAAACCCATGTCACTTAACCGCTCCACGAAGTTACCTGGTGCTAAACCTAACATTATGACCCCACCTATCAGTAGAACCATTATTATCTTTATCATTAATACTTAACCTCCTATTCAATAGCATTTATTTAGACTTGATTATTAGTATAACCTTTCTCCGTATTAAGTAAATACTTCACCTTAGATTGTCAATCGGACTTGCTTGTCTCTAGTTTTTCAATTACGGCGTCGGCTACCTGTGAAGTGCCTACTACCTGGGCATTGGGTATATTGGGCTTCATATCATAGGTAACATTCTTACCTTCAGCGATAACCTGGGCTACGGCGTTTTCTAGCCTATCAGCATTTTTTGTCTCTCCGAGGTAGTGGAGCATCATCACTCCAGAGAGCATCATTGCCATGGGATTGACCTTATTTTGTCCGGTATATTTAGGGGCGCTGCCGTGTGTTGGCTCAAAGATAGCTATATTATCGCCTAGGTTAGCTCCAGGGGCTACACCCAGTCCACCTACTAACCCGGCGCATAGGTCGGAGATTATGTCCCCGTAAAGATTAGGCGCCACTATTACATCAAACTGTTGCGGTCTTTTTACCAGTTGCATGGTCATGTTATCTACAATTCTATCCTCGAACTCAATGTTGGGATACTCTCTGGCAACCTCTCTGGCGATGGCTAGAAACAGCCCGTCAGAGAATTTCATAATATTGGCTTTATGCACTGCGGTTACCTTTTTTCTTCTGTGGGCACAGGCATATTCAAAAGCAAACTTGACAATTCTTCGACTACCCGTCTCCGAAATCATTTTTAGACTAAAACCTGAGTCTTCCCTGATAGCCTCCCCCTTTGTCTCGGCGATTAGCTTAATAAGCTTGGCGGCTTCAGAGGTTCCTTTCTCAAACTCAATGCCGCTGTAGAGGTCTTCAGTGTTCTCTCTCACCACTACAATATCTACATCTTGGAACGGAGTTGGCACGCCGGGGTAAATTTTGCACGGACGGAGACAAGCATAAAGGTCTAATCCCTTACGCAGAGCCACATTAACACTTCTAAAACCTGAGCCTACCGGTGTGGTAACCGGACCCTTAAGGGCGACCTTGTTTTTTCTAATAGACTCAAATACATAATTAGGCAGGGGGGTACCAAACTTATCCTGGACACCAGCACCGGCATAGGCTAAATCCCAATGGAAAGCGACCCCGCTTGCTTCCAGAACCCTTTTAGTCGCTTCGGTGACCTCAGGTCCTGTTCCATCGCCGGGGATAAGGGTAACATTGTAACTCATCATGTCTTCTTCTAATTGTTGATACTGAAATCCTATCAAATCATTTTGGCGACATCACTATAAATACCCAAAGCACTATTATTACTAAGGGTATTGCATAATTGAATAAGTAGCGAGCAAGCCTTCCCCCTGAAAACTTAACTCCTGGTTTGAGATACTCGAACCAGTCCGTTCCTGTTACTGATTGCAGGCTCACTATCCGATTCATCCATCTATCAACGTCCTTTCCCTTAGCCTCGCATATTATCACCCAAATGAGAGCAACTATCCAGCCAATAACAGCCGGAACCAAAATCCAGGCTCCTCCAATTTGGAATACCACAAATCCTAAAGCCAACAATGCTGCTTCTAGCATCAGGAATAGCATTCTGTAACTTTGAAGCAGAGAGTTTTCCATCGAGAAAGCTTGCCAGCAAACCTGTAGCTTTTCTCTATCGTTCACTTAGGAGCCCCCCCTAATTTTTATTAGTTCACAAACTTTATCAATTGATAGCTTCTCACTGCTGAAGCTGGATTATAGCCTGAAATCGCCATATTTCTTAATATATGGGATAAGCCCACCTTCATTAAGGATATGGAGCATCACCTCAGGAATTTTACTGAAGGTGAGCCGGTTGCCATTGGTTATATCGTTGACTGTGCCTGCTGCCAGGTCTACCTCCAGCTTATCCCCATCGTCAATTAGAGCAGTATCGCATATTAATACCGGAAGTCCCAGGTTGATAGCGTTTCTAAAGAATATTCGAGCTACCGATTTAGCCAGTATAGCACTTACCCCAGCCATCTTGATAACCAGGGGGGCATGCTCCCGGCTGGAGCCGAGACCGAAGTTAGAGCCGGCAACGATGAAATCCCCTGCCTTTACCCTGGAAGCAAAGGTGGGGTCAGCATCTTCCAGGACATGTTTTGCCAGCTCAGGGGGGTTGCTTCTCAGATGAGCCAGCCGTCCCGGGGTAATGTGGTCGGTAGAGATACTATCGCCGAATTTGAAGGCTCTTCCCTTAAGCATCTACATCACCTCTCTGGGGTCGGTGATTTCACCGGCGATAGCTGTTGCCGCCGCTGTCGCTGGACTACCCAGATAGATAAAGGCTTCAGGATTGCCCATTCGCCCCTTGAAATTTCGGTTAGCCGTGGACAGGCACGATTCTCCGTCACCGAGTACTCCTTGATGCAGACCTAGGCAAGCCCCACAGCCTGGCGGTAGGATAACAGCTCCGGCTTCGATTAGGCTTTGGATATAGCCGGCGTTAATTGCCGCTAGCAGAACCTGTCGTGATGCCGGGGCAATGATAAGCCTGGTTTCAGGGTGGCATTTCTTCCCTTTCAAAATGCTAGCCGCTACCGCCAGGTCTTCCAAGCGTCCATTAGTGCAGGTGCCAATAAATACCTGCTGGATTTTGGTTCCCTTAAGCTCCCTGACCGGAGCAATATTATCCACAGTGTGGGGCTTGGAAACTATAGGCTCAAGATTAGCCACATTGATATTGATGGTCTGTTCGTAGCTGGCATCGGCATCAGGGAAGATAGGCTGGTAGTGGTTACCTCGCCCCTGTGAGACTAGATAGTCCTCGGTGGTTTTATCGGCGGCGAAAAGCCCTGCCTTAGCCCCAGCCTCTACTGCCATATTGGCTATACTGAAGCGCTGCGACATAGACATTGTATTCACACTATCACCGCTAAATTCCAGTGCTTTATAGGTAGCGCCATCGGCTCCAATCTGCCCGATAAGGTAAAGAATGAGGTCTTTAGCATAGACGCCGTCAGGGAAATTACCTGAGACCACTACCTTAATACTTTCTGGGACTCGGAACCAGCTCTTACCCAGACCGAAAGCAATAGCTATGTCAGAGGAGCCCATTCCGGTGGCAAAAGCACCCAGCCCGCCGGCAGTTACTGTGTGTGAATCAGCACCGATAATTACATCGCCCGGCTTAGCCAGAGATTCAACTACTATTTGGTGGCAAACACCATCGCCAACATCAGAGATAAGGCAGCCAGTTTGTTGGGCAAAGTGACGCAGGAGCGTGTGGTCTGTAGATAGCCTATGATTTGGACTGGGGGCAGCATGGTCAAGAAATAGGGCAGTTTTTTGTGGGTTAGCCAGGCGCTCAAATCAGCTGGTCTGAAATTGCCTTACTGTTAGTGGTCCGGTGGTATCCTGGGCGAAAACCAGGTCTACCTTGGCAATAACAATATCTCCTGACCGGGCATTGCTTCCCGACTTTTGGCTCAGTATCTTCTCAGCTAATGTCTTACCCACAGCACACCTTACCACGCTTGACTGCTTGAGCTTATTTGGAATCTTACCCCCTTATATTAGGGGAAGGGGGTCAGGGGGATAGGTTGAAAAAATAGCTAACCGATTACCGCCAGAACATCGTCTCTAGCTACGGTGTCGCCTTGCTTAAAATTTATGGCTTTGACCCGCCCACTAATTGGAGTAGTTATGGCGTTAGCCATTTTCATTGCTTCCAGGGTAACTACTACATCATCAGCCTTGACCTCGTCGCCTACCTCTACCT
>CAZQRE010000034.1:6886-8299 GCA_964595695.1 uncultured Dehalococcoidales bacterium | reverse complement strand
AAATTGAGTAGGTTTGGCTTCATGAGCATAGTGCCTCGACAAAGGTCTCAGCATCAAAAGGAGCCATATCCTCCAACCTGTCACCAACACCGATGAACTGGACTGGTATTTTCAGTTCGTTACAGATAGCCAGCACTATGCCACCTTTAGCCGTACCATCCAGCTTAGCCAGAAAAATGCCAGTTACGCCTACTGCTTCAGTGAAATATCTAGCCTGGGTTAAACCATTCTGACCTGTGGTAGCGTCAAGCACCAAAATTACCTCGTGTGGTGCGGTAGCATCAGCCTTGGCTGCCACCCGCTTTATCTTCTTAAGCTCCTCCATCAGGTTAAACTTGGTATGTAATCTACCGGCAGTATCAATAATTACCTCTGAGCAATGCCGACTGCGTGCCGCCTCTAAGGCATCAAAGACCACTGCCCCAGGGTCAGCCCCAGGCTGATGAGCTACCACATCCACCCCCACCATTTCCCCCAGGCACTTGAGCTGGTCAATAGCCGCCGCCCTAAAGGTGTCAGCCGCCACCAGTATAACCCGCTTCCCCTCATTTTTTGAGCTATAGGCAAGCTTGGCAATAGATGTCGTCTTGCCACTGCCATTGACACCTACTACCAGGATGACTTTGGGTAGCGATGGATTATCAGGTAGTCCCTCAATCTTAATGTTCAGGGTGTTGACCATTTCTGCCTTCAGGGCAGAGCACACCAGCGAGCCATGGCTAATCCTCTCCTCCGCCACTCGTCGCTTTACCTTCCCAATGAGCTTTTCTGTAGTATTAACGCCGACATCAGACGAGATAAGAAGCTCCTCAAGCTCTGCCCATACCCCTTCACCTATAGTAGTGTGGTCAAACAGGCGCGTTACCTGAGTAAACCAGGTATCACGGCTGCGCTTCAGTGCTTGTTTAACCAGGTTATTTATCAACCCTATCCCCTTTATCCCCTTCCCCTTACCAAGGGGAAGGGGGAGTTTGTTTTCAGAGGGGCTTCGCCCCTCTTAGACGCCCAATTAACTTGGCCTCCCTCAAAGGAGAGGGGGAGAGTTTTCTAGGCTCTTGTCCGTTCCTTACCTCCTTGGCTATTCCTGACTATCTTCCGCCCCCACGTCACCATGCAGACCTTCTCGAAACCTTTTAACGGCAACGTAGACCAGGGTAACAGTACCACAAAGGAATACCATAGACGCACCGGCTGATAAGGTATCAAGGCCAATAGGATTATACCCGAACACTGAAAACAGCAACACGATCAAGCCGAGAATAAATGGCACAAATATCAGGATTCTCCCCATCACCGTAAGTGCGCTCAGCCAGTCTTCGGAACTGCGTTTATGCTTTTTCATTTTAACCTCCTCTACCTGCATCATAGACCTTAATGTAGCCAACCTTCCAGCACGAGCTGGGCTGCCTTCTG
>CAZQRE010000034.1:0-6876 GCA_964595695.1 uncultured Dehalococcoidales bacterium | reverse complement strand
CATGGACATTCTGCAATCACCCTGAGAGTAGCCTGCCATAATTCCGTTATTATGTCAAAGCCCTTCTCAGCAATGCCGATGCCGCCGGGATAGGCATCGTAAATAAATATTTGGGCTCTCCCGGTATCAGGATGAAATGGGGTAGATACGCCACCGATATCATTCCGGTCACAAAGGGCAAACAAGGGAAGGATAGCAATAGCGGCATGCTCAACAGCGTGTAATCCGCCGGCAAGGTCTAATTGAGCCTTGACCAGCCGAGCCATAGCCTCAGGCGGCAGGTCAAACCACAGGGCAACAGTAGGAAAATGGTGAGGCGGCAAATCAAGGGGCTCTTCCCCAATTACCTCCTCAGTGAACTGCTCCTTCTTCCTGAAGCCAACCACAGTAGTGGTAACCTCTACTTCACCCAAGTAAACCTTTGTCTGACGGTAGCTTCTATCACTGGTTACCCTCATAATATGCAAATCAGTGATTTCCTTAGCCTGGGTATAGTAAGAAGCAGTGGTCGGCACCGCATAGGCAGTATGGTTAGCCAAGTCAAGCTCGGTGACCAAATATGACTCTCCCTGATGAAGATAGATAGCGCCGGGATGCACTTGAGAAAAAGCAACACTAGCCTCTACCGTCTCCAGTAAGGAGTCAGTCGAGGCGTCTAGTAAGGCAAAGTTCTGCCTGGAGGTGGAACGAATATTGATGCTTTGAGCCGGGTAGGCGATAGCCGGTGAAAGATACCACCTGCCATGACGCTCCCTGAGCATACCTTGCTCCTCCAGCTCAGCCCTTTCCTGGCTTAAGGCAAATCCAAAGAATTTCTCATCATGGCTGCTTAGTGGCAACTCCCAGGCAGCACACAACAGATGAGCTCTTAAGATATAGGGGTTATCAGGGTTAACTAAGGCATTCTCAAAGCTTTTCTGAAAGAAGAAGTCGGGGTGATGCATAAAATACTGGTCGAGGGGATTATCCAGACCGATAAGAAAGCTTAAAGACTCATCCCTACCCCGTCCACTCCTGCCTGCTTGCTGCCAGGTACTGGCAATACTCCCCGGATAGCCAGTAAGTATTGTAGCCCCCAGGTCACCAATATCTATACCTAACTCCAAAGCGGTAGTGGCAACCACTCCCATAAGTTGACCACTAAATAGCTCTTGCTCTATCTGACGCCGTTCCTGAGGGAGATAACCAGCCCGATAGGGCTTAATCCTCTTTGCCAGGTCTGGGCTGACCTCAGCTAACCTTCGCCTTGAGTAGCTATAAATAAGCTCGGTTAGCCGACGAGTATGAGCAAAGGTCAGAGTGCGGATATTGTGGCTGACTAACTCAGCAAGTAAGTTGGTAGCTTCACTATTAGCACTACGCCGAACACTCTTTGCCTCATCTATGATTGGAGGATTCCAGAAGACAAAGTCCTTGCCCCCATAGGGAGAGCCATCATTACTAACTACAGTAAAAGGTAAACCCACCAGTCTTTCTGCGTGCTCACCGGGGTTAGCTATAGTCGCTGAACAGCAGATGAACTGAGGGGTTGAGCCATAAAGGCGACATAGCCGGCGCAGGCGGCGCAACACGCAGGCAACATGGGAGCCAAAAACACCACGATAGGTATGGGCTTCATCTACTACCACATACCTCAAGTGGCGCAATAACCTTGACCAGGATTGGTGATTGGGCAGGATACCGATATGGAGCATATCTGGATTGGTAACTATTACCCTGGCTCGCTTCCTTATCTCAGCCCGCTCAGGCTGGGGGGTATCACCGTCAAAGGTAGCAAATTCCCCTACCTTGAGTCGAGCTGAGCAAAATAACTCCTGTAAACCACGCAACTGGTCCTGAGCCAGAGCTTTGGTTGGGAAAAGGTAAAGGGCATTACTACCTGGTTCAGTTAAAATTGCCTGGAGTACAGGAATGTTATAGCACAGGGTCTTACCGCTGGCACTTGATGTTGACACCATCACATTCTTGCCCTGTCGGGCATCATTCACCGCTTCAACCTGGTGAGTATAAAGAGGTAATAAGCCGTGCTCATTAAGGCAATCTTGTAGATTACTAACCAGGGGCTCGTCTAATTCGGCACAGTCGGCGTCACGAGGTGGAATATGCTCAATATGAGCAATCTGACCGGCATAAGTATGTTGAGCGGTAAGATGATGAAGGAAGGCCGAGGGATTCATTATGGCTCTCATCGCTAAACAGGCAACATTTCAATCTCATAGTCGAGTATTTCTACATCAAACCGACTGGCAATAATAAAGTCCACTACCTTTGACAGGACTTCGTTAGTATACTGCTTATTATTGCTAACACAACAGATTCCCAAGGTAGCCAATTGCCATAGCTCGTGGTCATCAACCTCAGCCATGGAAACATTAAACTTGCTTCTAACCCGGGTGGTAATGGACTTCAACACCCGCCGCTTGCCCTTGAGAGATAGATTCTCAGGTAAACGGAGGCTAATCCTACACACACCAACATTCATGAGGTATACGGTCGTCAATAACCAGATAACTTAGACTTGACCAGATTGCCGCTGCTTAGCGTAGCAATCGCGGCAATAGACTGGGCGTCCCTCCCTGGGTTCAAACGGCACTGTGGTTTCTACACCACAACCAGCACACGTTACAGAATACATCTGTCGTGACTGACCATAACTACCTCGGCGTTCTCTTCGCCGAGCAGCTCGGCATTCCGGACAGCGACCAGGTTCATTCTGTAAGCCACGAGATAAATAGAATTCCTGCTCACCGGTGGTAAAGATGAACTCCTGCCCACAATCACGGCACACCAAGGTCTTGTCTTCCAAAGCCATAACTGCACCTCCTTTGTACTTTGTTATCCCCTTGTCTTCGATGCAGTCTCCTGGCCCCAAGCCCCTTTGCCGAATTGCCACGGTCAGTAACACTATTTACCGGTAGGGTTCCCTGCCCACTACGCAGGGTCCAAGCTTAGAAACAACACTGAACCAAGGTATTTACTACAATTGTTATTCTACCCCCCTACGGTTGTCAAGTCAAGGCTAAAAAGTAATTTACAGTCTTTCCCACTTATGCTATACTGATTTTTAATTATGAGGAGCAAAGAGGTATAATTTGGACAAAGCAAAAAAGACAGATACCATAAACAAATTTGAACTCCACAAAGGAGATACCGGCTCGACCGAGGTTCAGGTAGCCCTGCTTACAGAGAGGATAAATGAATTAACCAGCCACATGGCGGCTAATCGGCATGATTACCATTCACAACGCGGCTTGCTTAAGCTTGTAGGGCAAAGAAGAAGGCTATTAGCTTACATGAGCCGAGAAGATATAAGCCGATACCACAGTCTAATTGCCAGACTGGGTCTGCGCAAGTAAGAGTTTCAATAGGAGAGGTCATTGATAGAATCACAATCCTTTGAGTGTGAAGTTGGGGGTAGAAGCCTCATTATAGACACGGGAAAGCTCGCCGGGCAGGCGAGTGGAGCCGTAACTGTGCGCTATGGAGATACTGTAGTTCTGGTTACTGTTTGCCTCAGCAACGAACCCCGGGAGGGGATAGATTTTCTGCCATTAACCATTGACTATGAAGAAAGGCTATATGCTGCTGGTAAAATTCCGGGTGGCTTCATTAGAAGGGAAGGACGCCCCAGCCAGGAAGCAACCTTAGCTAGCCGACTTACTGACCGTCCGCTGCGCCCACTTCTGCCCAAGGGGTGGCGTAATGATATTCAGCTTATAGTTACTGTTCTTTCCGCCGACCAAGAAAACGACCCCGACATTCTGGCGGTTATCGGTAGCTCAGCCGTCCTATTAATGTCAGAGATACCATTTGAATGTCCGGTGAGCGCGGTTCATATTGGCTATATTAATGGCGAGCTGGCATTAAATCCAACATTAGTCCAGCTTGAAAGCAGTCAGCTTGACCTCGTGGTAGCTAGTACCGAGCAAGCGATAGTAATGGTAGAGGCGGGAGCTCGGGAGGTTTCAGAAGATATTGTTATCCAGGCAATTAAGTTCGGTCATGAGGCAAACCAAGATATTATTAAGATTCAACAGCAGCTTCAGCAGGCTCGTGGTAAACCCAAGCTTGAAGCCGTTATCACTAAGATTAACCCTGAGGTAATGTCAGCCATTTCATCAATTATTAATGGAAGGCTTGAGCAGGCATTATACCAACCCGACAAACCACAGCGGGAACAAGCACTCTCCAACCTGAGGAAAGAGCTTGTAGATAGTCTAGGGGAGTCATTCCCTGAAGAAGAGATACTCTCTGCTTTTGATGCTGAGGTCAGGGCTGAACTAAGAACTAGTATTCTTGACAAGGGACGGCGGGTCAGTGGTCGTAGTCTGACCGAGGTCCGACCTCTTGGTTGCGAAGTAGGACTTTTGCCTCGCACCCATGGCTCAGCCCTATTCACTCGGGGTCGGACGCAAGTGCTGAGCATTACTACCCTGGGTTCCATCAAGAAGGAACAGCAACTTGATGGATTAGGTATAGAAGAGACAAAACGCTTCATCCACCATTATAATTTCCCTCCCTTCTCCACCGGTGAAGTGAAACGTGTGGGTACGCCCGGTCGCCGTGAGATTGGACATGGTGCTCTAGCTGAGCGAGCTATCCTGCCAGTTCTACCTAAGGATGAAGATTTCCCTTATACCATTCGCCTCGTCTCGGAGGTTCTCAGTTCCAGTGGT
Source organism: uncultured Dehalococcoidales bacterium (assembly GCA_964595695.1). Classification (GTDB taxonomy): domain Bacteria; phylum Chloroflexota; class Dehalococcoidia; order Dehalococcoidales; family DAOVUZ01; genus DAOVUZ01. The sequence continues at coordinate 2,200 of CAZQRE010000034.1, read as the reverse complement.
AGCACATCTATGGCAAGCGTTTGTGCTAGTAGTCTCTCATTAATGGATGCAGGAATACCTATAAAGAGAGCAGTAGCCGGGGTAGCTATGGGCTTGGTCACTCCTGACAACGGTGACTATGTTATTTTAACTGATATCGAGGGCATAGAGGACAACTATGGTGATATGGACTTTAAGGTAGCTGGCACTACTGAGGGCATCACTGCCCTACAGATGGATACCAAGCTCAAAGGCGTAAGCCTAGAGATTCTAGAAAAGGCACTAAATCAAGCCCGAGAGGCTCGCCTGTTTATCCTAGATGTGATGCAGCAAACTATCAGTTCCAGTCGACCTGAAGTCAGCCGCTATGCGCCGCGAATGTATAAAATAATGATTGACCCTGATAAGATTGGTAGCGTAATCGGCACTGGTGGCAAAACTATCAGGTCAATCATTGAGGAAACCAAAACAACCATTGATATTGAGAATGATGGCACAGTGCTTATCGGCTCATCCGATGAGGAATCTGCCCGTAAAGCTATCGAAATTATTGAAAATCTAACCAAGGAGATAGAAGTCGGTAGTATCTATACGGGCAAGGTAACCCGGCTGCTCAACTTCGGTGCTTTTGTAGAGATTCTTCCTGGTAAAGAAGGCATGGTTCACATCAGTGAATTAGCAGACTATCGGGTGGCTAACATCGAGGACGAAGTAAAAGTGGGTGATGAGATTACGGTCAAGGTAATTAGAAACGAGGACGGCAAGATAGGACTGTCACGAAGAGCTGTATTTGAAAACCCTTCTCAACCATCCGAAGCTAGGGTAAGAGATTCGCTATCTACAGACTACCCATTTAAGAAACAGCGTGAGGTTCGCTCGGCACAGCGCCCCTACCCCCCGGGGAATAAGCAGTATCAAAAGAGGTAAGCTATTACAAATCACCTTACCACTTGGAACACAGTTATAGGATGCTTTTATGAGTTCAATTAGCCAGTTGGCTAACTTTAATGGCGACAATCATAGGGGTTAAGTCATGAAGCCAATAAGGGTAGTAGTTCAAGGAGCATCAGGTAGAATGGGGCGAGAGGTAATTAATGCCTTATGCCTGGAACCTGGAATGCAGGTAGTCGGTGCCGTAGAACTACAAGTTACCAAGGATTACCTACCTCTGCCCAATGGTTCAGGCACCATCCCTTTTTCTGCCGATTTAGACTATATGCTCACCAGTTGCCAACCCGATGTGCTAGTGGATTTCACTGTTGCTCAAGCTACCATGCCAGCAGTGCGTATAGCGGCTAAACAGGGTGTTAACCTGGTAATAGGGACTACCGGGTTAACCGCCGATGAACTCAGTGAGATTGACCGACTAGCCATAGCTCACCAGTTTGGGGCAGTGGTAGCCCCAAACTTTGCTCTGGGAGCAGTTTTAATGATACACCTAGCTAAGGTAGCCGCCAAGTACCTTGACTATGCCGAAATTATAGAGCTACACCATTACCAGAAAGCTGACTCTCCGTCAGGAACTGCCCTATCCACAGCCAAAGCAATGGCTCAAGCTAAGGGTAAACCATTCTCCCACCCCCCAGAACCAAAAAAGACCTCAGCTAGCCGGGGACAGCAAGTCGAAGGCATTACTATTCATAGCGTGCGTCTACCCGGTCTGCTAGCACATCAAGAAGTAATCCTGGGAGGACCAGGGCAAACATTAAGCATACGACATGATACCATTAGCCGAGAATGTTATATGCCAGGTGTTATGCTGGCCATTAAGGAAGTAGTCAAACGCCAAGGGCTGGTCTACGGCCTAGATACCCTGCTCGGTTTATAGGGGGGGCAATGAAGCGGTATAAAATGGCTATTGTTGGTGCCACCGGGCTGGTAGGGCAGGAGTTCATCAAGGTCCTAGAGCAACGTGACTTCCCTATTGACTCAATTCAGCTTCTAGCCTCAGACCGGTCAGCAGGTAAGAAGCTGTTTGTCACTCACCGAGAGACTGAAGTTAAAGAGACTGTTCCCGAGTCGTTCAAAAGAATAGATATTGCCCTGTTCTCGGCGGGGGTTGAGATTAGTCGCTACTTCTCACCTATAGCCGCCCAATCGGGAGCCGTGGTTATCGATAATAGCTCCGCTTTTAGAATGGTGCCCACAGTCCCCCTGGTAGTGCCTGAGGTCAATCCCGAAGACATTAAATGGCATAAGGGGATTATAGCTAATCCCAATT
>CAZQRE010000033.1:7557-8695 GCA_964595695.1 uncultured Dehalococcoidales bacterium | reverse complement strand
GTATATAGTTAAGTAAGATTGTAGCTCGAGTTCCGCTCGGGGAGTGACTTCGCCCTTTCCGAACCTGGCTGGATAAAGAATTACCCGAACTTAGCTTATTGGAGGGGTGGGAATGAGTTGACTTCACTGCTACGAGGGCGAGTGTAACTCTGAGTTTGTTTATATGGATATTAGGATATTTCTGTCAAAGAAGGTTGTCAAGAGGAGGTATGAATAATGAAGGTATTTAAATTTATTTCAGGTGTTGCATCTATCATTTGCCTAATTATCGCTATCTCTCAATGGAAGGGATCAAGTATTAATTCGCAAATATTGTTTGTTATAGCCATTATAGCAACTGGTTTATTATCCTATTTACTATATGTTCATTTCCGCCTACGTTCTAGTGTTGTTCCAGAATTAATACACTTAAAGGGAGCTTGTGCCTTGACGCATGAACTTTCTGATACTCTCAACACATTGTCTCAAGATGAACTCAGTAATGAGTCAGTCCTTAAGATCCTGAGGGCACTATCTAATAGCACAGCTCGCAGGATACAGGATATTTCTTCAAATAATCCAGACTTGTACAGAGTTGCTGACATAGTAGCAACAAGCTTTCAGGGAATTGTTCAGATTGCACCGCTCCAAGCAAAAATTCGAGAAGCCTATCAGGCGGTACATAGAGTAGATAGGAGTAGACTAAGACAAGAAAAATTAGAGTCATTTGTATATCATGTTGCGGCAGCGGCAAGCGACTAAGAGGGATTAAATTATTAATGACATAAACCTCGCCTAGCAGCATATATCAGTTCGGGCTTACGCCCTCACTCAAATCGTGTCGGCAACCTCAAATATACGCAAACATTAGACGCATTGCCGAGTAGGTCTTTTCTGTTTGCGCATCGGTAGGCTGATGATGGGAGAAATAGCGAGAAAAGTTCGTATTTTCCCTCTGCTTAGGGTCAAGCCAGAAGCCAAACTTTCTGCTATAATAAGCTTGAAACTCTCGCCGGAGGTTGAGTGTGCTGGTAAAGATAGAAACCTATTTTGACGCTGAGTTTTGGTGTGCCCGAGGTATCGGAGACGACATATTTACCCAGGGCAATACCCTGGACGAGCTCTACCAGAATATCAAAGAAGCGGTAGCCGTTCATTA
>CAZQRE010000033.1:0-7457 GCA_964595695.1 uncultured Dehalococcoidales bacterium | reverse complement strand
GCAAAATGGAAGGTCATCGAGATTACCCCCACCGGTGAAACCTCGGTCACCTTTGCCTTAGCCACTACCTCTCCCCGCCGTGAGGTAACCTTTACCATATCACCATCGGCAATGCCTAAAGCTGAGGCGTCCCTGGGGTTTATCTCTACCAGCTCCTCGCCTCTTAATATGTTGAGCCCCCTTACCTTTCTGGTCAGGGTGCCAGTGTGAAAATGATACAGGCTGCGCTCGGTGGTCAGGATTAAGGGATAGTCATCGTCGGGAAGTTCTTTAGATGGCTTATACTCCAGGGGTATAAACTTGCCCTTGCCCCGGGTGAACTGCTTGGTGTGGAGGATGGGTGTCCCCGGGTGTTCCTCGGTGGGACATGGCCACTGCAAGCCGCCTTTCTCCAGGCGCTCATAGGAAATGCCACCATAGCTCGGGGTAAGGCTGGCAATCTCTTCCATAATCTCAGAGGGATGGCTAAAATCAAAGCCTTTACTCCCCATCCGCTGGGCAATCTGGCAGGTAATCCACCAGTCAGGTCTTGAGTTACCTATAGGCGCTATCGCCTTTCTTACCCGCTGTATCCTCCTCTCGGTATTGGTGAAGGTGCCATCTGTCTCGGCAAAGGTTACCGCCGGCAGAACAACATCAGCCAGCTGAGCCGTTTCGGTAAGAAAAACATCCTGAACCACCAAAAACTCCAGCCGGTCAAGTGCCTCCCGGACATGGTTGGCGTCAGCATCGCTCAGCACTGGATTCTCGCCAACAAGGTAAAGCGCCTTGACCTGTTTCTGGTAGGCAGCCTCAAACATCTCAGTGAGGGTCAGCCCTGGGGTGGGGGATAATGTGCATCCCCAGGCAACCTCAAATTTCTCCTTGATAGCGGGGTTGGCAACAGCCTGGTAGCCGGGATAGACATTGGGCAGGGCACCCAGGTCGCAGGCACCCTGAACATTATTCTGACCCCGCAGTGGGTTAACCCCGGTCGATGGCTTGCCCATATTCCCGGTGAGCATCGCCAGGTTGGCAGTAGCTATTACATTATCAGTGCCGTGGGAGTGCTGAGTGATACCCATAGCATAGAGGATAGTGGCTGGGCAATTGGTAGCATATACCCTGGCGGCTTCAACTACTTTATCCTTAGGTATGCCGGTAATTCGCTCCACAAAATCAAGGTCAAAGCTCCCCAGTGACTCCTTGAAGGCATCGAAGTTTTCACAGCGTTCATCAATAAAGGCCTGGTCAAGCAGTCCCTCATCGACTATAACCCTCATCATACCCATAAGCAGGGCAACATCGGTGCCGGGACGCTGTTGCAGGTGCAGGTCGGCAAAGCGACAAAGGTCAATCTCACGGGGGTTGGCTACAATAAGCTTTGCCCCCTTATTCACTGCCTTCTTTATCTCCAGCCCGATTATGGGGTGAGCTGATGTGGTATTGGTGCCAATAGCTAGAATGCAGGCAGCATCACGAATCTCGTTAATGGAGTTGGTCATTGCCCCGCTGCCAAAGCTCTGGACTAAGCCAACTACAGTGGGGGCATGACAGAGACGGGCGCAGTGGTCAACATTGTTGGTGGTCAATACTGCCCGGGCAAATTTCTGGATGACATAGTTATCCTCGTTAGTGCACTTGGCTGACGAGATTACAGCTACCTGGTCTTGGTAACTGCCAAGTTTGCTGGCAACCAGGTCTAGCGCCTCATCCCAGGTTGCCTCCTCCAGACTTCCGTTTCGCCTCACTAGAGGTGTGGTTAAGCGCTCGGGGTGGTGAATGAACTCAGTAATGCCGAAGCGACCTTTAACGCAAAGGCTACCGTTATTGACGGTGCCTTCCCTCTTGCCACGAACAGTTATTACCTGGTCATTGCGAATGCCTAAATAAATCTGACAGCCAACGCCACAATAAGGACAGGTAGTTTCCACTTCCCGTGTTGGTTGCCTGGCACCTTTAGGGATTAGGGCGCCAACCGGGCAGTGGACAAGGCACTCCCCACAGGACACGCAATTTGAATCTATTAGCAACCCATCACCAAAGGTAGCCACCTTGCTTGAGTAGCCACGAAAGGTTAGGGCGATAGCCCCTACCCCAAGAATCTCATCACACACACGCACGCACTTACCGCAAAGAACGCAATAATTGAGATTACGGTCGAAGAAGGGGTTGCTGGTATCAACAGGCAGTAACCTGGTTGTCTTACGGAAGGGCTGCTGGGTAATGCCAAGGTAGGCAGCAACCTTCTGCAAATCACACTGCTGATTTTGGGGACAAGTGAGGCAATCACTGGGGTGGTCAGCAATAAGCAGTTCAACAGCGGTGCAACGCACCTGGTTGACGGCTGGTGTCTCGGTGTGGACTACCATCCCATCAGTGGCTGGGGTAGTGCAGGCGGTAGGCAGACCGCGCATTCGCTCGATTTCCACGACACAAAGGCGGCAAGCCCCATACGGTTCTAGGTCAGGGTCAGAGCAGAGGGTGGGGATATAGATACCAGCCGTCTCGGCTGCCTCAAGCACCGTCATCCCCTTCCTCGCCTCAACCTCTTGACCATCAATGGTTAAACTAATCTTTTCCATCGTGTACCTCATGATGAATTCACTGAGGATTCGCTTGAAGCCTCTGTATTTCTTTTTGATGCCGTCACTGGAATAGGTTCACTGGGGACGGCTACTTCCTCACCGGAAACCTTTACCACCGCGCTGAACCGGGTCGGGCAAACATCACCGCAAACACCACACTTAATACACTTGCTCTGGTCGATAATATGCACCATCCTCTTATCACCAGATATAGCCTCAGATGGACACTTCCTAAGACATATACCGCACCCTTCGCACTTGTCGGGAAGAATGTAATAAGAAATTAACTCCGTGCAGGTTAGTGCTGGACATCGTTTCTCATTTATATGAGCCTCATACTCATCTCGGAAGTAGCGAATAGTGGTTAGGACTGGATTAGGTGCTGTCCCACCTAAGGCACAGAGTGAGCCGTCTTTAACTGCTTGGCTTAACTCCATAAGCAGGTCGATGTCTTCAAGCTTGCCTTTACCATTGGTGATGTCCTCCAGGATATCCAGCATCTGCTTGGTTCCCAGACGACACAGGACACACTTACCACATGACTCAGCCTGGGTGAAGGAAAGGAAGTAATGGGCAACATCGACCATACAGGTATCCTCATCCATTACCACCATGCCCCCGGAGCCCATAATAGAACCAGCCCCGGTTAACGATTCATAGTCAACAGGCAGGTTTAGCAAGCTTGCCGGTAGGCAACCACCGGAGGGGCCACCGGTCTGAACTGCCTTGAAGCCTTTGCCGTCGAGGATGCCTCCCCCAATCCCGTAGATAATTTCTTGGAGGGAAATGCCCATTGGCACCTCAATGAGTCCGGTGCGCTCTATCTTGCCGGCTAGGGCAAAGACCTTGGTTCCTTTACATTTCTCCGAGCCGTAGCTTGAATACCAATCAGCACTGCGTTGTAAGATTGCTGATACATGCCCCCAGGTTCCCACATTATTGATATTAGTTGGCTTGCCCCACAGCCCAGCCTGGGCGGGGAATGGGGGGCGGGAGCGAGGCATACCCCGTTTACCTTCAATAGATGCCATCAGTGCTGTCTCCTCGCCGCAGACAAAAGCACCTGCCCCTTGCTTAATCTTTATATGGAAACTGAAGTTAGAACCTAGAATATTATTCCCTAATAGTCCATACTCCTCCACCTGGCGGAGAGCAACCTTTAAGCGTTCAATAGCTAGAGGATATTCAGCTCGGATGTAGATGTAGCCCTCGGTTGCTCCAATAGCATAAGCACCGATGAGCATCCCCTCCAGAACAGCATGGGGGTCACCCTCCAAGAGAGACCTATTCATAAAGGCGCCAGGGTCACCCTCATCAGCATTGCAGATTATGTATTTTACCTCACCTGGGGATTTGCGGCAGAATTCCCACTTCAGACCGGTGGGGAAGCCAGCACCACCACGACCCCGCAAGCCTGATTTTTTTATCTCTTCAATCACTTCTTCCGGCTTCATTCCGAGTGCTTTGACCAGACCGCTATAACCATCTCGGGCAATATAGTGATTGATATTTTCAGGGTCAATCATCCCACAATTACGCAGGACTATACGCACCTGAGGTTTGAGCATCGGTAGCTCAAAAAGCTTGGGGATGTCCTTGATACTGCCATTACCTATGGTGCCCAGAGCCAAGTCAGAACGAGGGTTATCATTAATGATATAGTCTTCAATGAGCTGGGGTATGATTTCCGGGGTAACATTGCTGTAACAGATACGAGGACGATTTGGCTTAATTATGTCTACTAAAGGCTCAGCATAACAAAGCCCGATGCAGCCAACCTGGATGATGGTAGCCTCGATATTATGCTGTGCCAATTCGGAGTTGATAGCCTCAAGCACAGCCAGGGCACCAGCCGCCCGACCACAGGTAGCGGCACCAATAAGGATGCGGGGTTTATCACTATGTTCTAAGGCTTCCCACTCTGATATTGCCTTGGCTTTTATCTTATCAAAAGTCACTATTGCACCTCATCACGACTGATTCTCAGTATCAGCTAAAATGTGTCCCACCTTGGTAGTTGTCATTCGACCATAAACATTCTTGTCAATGACAATGACCGGGGCTAGGGCACACGAGCCAAAACAAGCAATCGTTTCTAAAGTATACTCCAAGTTATCGGTAGTCTCTCCCGGTTTTATCCCCAACTGCCTCTCTATCTCACCGAGGATGCGTCCTGCCCCCCGCACATGGCAGGCAGTCCCCCGACATACCTTGACTATCCTCTTACCGGTAGGGGTGAACTTAAACTGGGCATAGAAGGTGCTAACTCCATAAACCGTGCTCTGTGGTAAACGCAGAAACTTGGCAATTTTCTGCATCACTTCCCCTGGCAGGTAGCCAAACCTCTCCTGAGCTTCCTGCAGGATAGGGATAAGGTCGCCACTCTCTCCGGAATATCGTGATAACAGCTCGTCTAATTGTTCCTTGACATCAGTCTCCATAGGCTCTCCTTGAATAATTTATTAACCTCCAGGTGATAGTTTCACAAAGCACAGTTATATCCTCAGTTGAGAGGTAATCGGAAATAGTAGCGTCAAATATTATATTTCCTTCAGGGGCAAACTCAGTATCACCTTGCCACAGGACTAGGGTGATAGGCACCTGGCTGAAAGCGTTAATGGTTACCGCCACATCACCATAATCGGCTTTATGACCGCCCAGTTTTTCGGCGGCATCTACCAGCCGCTGAGGTTCTTTGCCAAAGTGATGTATAAGGGGCTTTATAGTTCTCTTGGAAAATGTCGGGGAGTAATTGCCTCCTTCTGGCAGTTCCCGGTAGGTAATCAATTTATTGGTGGCAAGGTTACCTTTTGCCGAGGTTAAATAGTGAAGTATCAAAACCTTGTCTCTTATCGGCACCTTCTCCTCACTATCCGTTAACGAAATCTCAATATTGGGAACAGTGATTTGATATGATTGGTTTAAGTATTTGATAATGATTACTTTTTTGGAATCTATTTCTTGATATCGAGCCCCACTTTTGTGGCATTGCTGCTCTATATCATCAATTTTGGCTAGTTGTTCACAGGCAAGCTTATAAGCCATCTCGTTGCCATATTCATAATTCTTCTGATTGGGCAATGGCAGACATTTACTTTCCATCAAATCTACCCTTGATAAGCGACCCTTTCCCCTTTGAGAGGCAGTACTATATTTTAAGCCAGGAATGAGAATAGAGTTTTTCACCGGTGAGAACCCTGACCGTTTTCACATATTCTACCTCTTTTTGACTTAAAGAGGGAAGGTCAGGCTCCTCGCCATCCATTACCCGATACACCAGTTCGACAATTCCTGGCATCTCACCTCTGGCTATTTTTATCAACTCAGAGTCAAAGGCGTCAACTATAGCTGAATAAAGTCCGTACTTCATAAGCATTATCATACAACTGCGGTTAAGATAAGGTCTAAGGTGGGTGGGGGTGCCATTGGAGATATTGGATAGACCTACGACAGATTTACACTCGGGAGCAATATCATTCAGCATGCTCATAAACTCAAAACAGGCTTTCACCTGGTTTATTTCCACACTCACCGGGGTAAGAATAGGGTCAATCCAGATGTCCTGGTTGGGGATGCCTAGTTGATTGGCTTTGTAGATAAGGTCAACAGCCAGGACACACCTTTCGGCGGCGTCTCGCGGCATTCCTTCCGTGCCCCACAAAAGTCCTATCATGTCAGCATTGTATTTTTTGACCAAGGGTAATTCCGGCTCCAACCTCTCCGGTTGAAGGGCGATGGAATTAATTAGTGCCCTGCCTTTGTGCGCCTTTAGCCCGGCCTCCATAGCTGCCGGGTTGGTTGTATCCAGAGATAGCGGTAAATCAGTAACCTCCTGCACCGTGTTAACCACCCATGTCATTAACTCATCCCCTGCCTTTCGGGCAGGACCGATATTGAGGTCAAGATAATCGACACCAGCCTCAGCCTCAGCCTTGGCTAGTTCCTGAATAGGCTTAGGATTCCTCTCCCTCAGTGCTGAACCGATAGTTTTTGACATAATATTTGCATTTTCCCCAATGAGAATCATCATCCCCCCCTTATGGTTTCCATGCCTTAAGATAGGCTGGGATATGACTCCCCTCTCTGGGACCGACCAGAATCTGCCAGCCAGGTAGCTCCTCTTCCAAACCACCACTTTCGGCGGCAGCATAACCCGGGATTACCAATTTGTGGTGTTTAACTATATCAGCAATGCCACACTTCTTAACAAAGGGGGCGATAGTATCAGCGACAAATTTTCCCGCTGCCCATGAGGTCATAACCGAAAGCCCCTCAGTATCCTTGATGAGAAGGTAAGTGGGAACCTTGCTGGCTTCTATTTCCCCGGAGACAAGGAAGTAGGTAAGGGAAAAGTTGGAGGTGATAAGCACCGGGGAATTTTCATTAGGGCCACCAATCTCGTAGATTCCCTCGGTAGTAGCTAGTGGTCGCTGGGGGTCGGTATAGATATTCAGCCTTTCCAGGAGTAGGGGAAACAGGCTATGCCCTTGAAAATCGGAGAGAACGATAATACCACCATACTTAGCCACAAAAACGGAGGCAATTACTGCCTCCTTTATCGGGTCACTGGTCATTTCGCAGGGAAAAACGATGGTAGGGAAGCCTAACGAGCGAAACTTTTTATTTAGGGCGGCGCTCCTGATGATTACCTGGTCCTCAAATGCCTGGCGAACGGTCCTTGCCCCGGAATCGAGAACGATGTCTTTAACCCCGGCTTCATTTAATTTGGCAGTTAGTTGAGCCAGTTCCTCCGCGCCGTCAGCCTTTACCGCTAACGGGCAGGAATTCTCCTTTGCCAGTCCTGCCATAGCATCCAGGTTGTCCTTGGTAGCAGCGTACAGCAGCGGCTTCCGCTCGGCGCAGACCTTTACTCCAGCGGCCAGCGCGTCA
>CAZQRE010000032.1:0-8802 GCA_964595695.1 uncultured Dehalococcoidales bacterium | reverse complement strand
GGGTGTATCGCAGCGCCAGCAAAAGGGATAGGTATGGCTGATTATCTCACTGCGGTAGAGCAGCCCCCTTGCTTTCAGGTCATCTAAAATAAGAGGGTCAGCATCCTTAACAAACTTACCGGCGAAGGGATAGTCGCCAGTTATATTACCCTGTAAGTCTACTGGTTGGACCGAGTACAAACTTTTAGCCCTCCCAGTTTCATAGTCAATTTCGCCAAAAGCAGGAGCAATATGGACGATACCTGTCCCCTCATCTAGGGAGACAAAGTCACCGCCAATGACTGGATAGGTTTCAGGTGGCACCTCTTTACCACGAAGCGCCTTGTCATAATAACCTGGCCCCAATTGCTCAGTGGGAACTCCAAAATCAGAAGGCTTAAAGAGGGGCTCATATTCAAGCCCAATAAGCTCTTTCCCTGGTATCACACCCACTACATTATACTCGCCCCTCAAAGTCTCCTTTATCAAAGCTTGAGCTAGGACGAAGCGTTCCCCATTACCCTCTACCACTGCGTACTCAGCCTCAGGAGCTACTGCTAAAGCAGTATTGCCGGGTAGCGTCCAAGGAGTGGTTGTCCAAGCAAGTAAATAGGTTGGTTTATCTCGCGAAAGCTCATAAAGCTTCTTCTGTCCAGCGGATTCCGATACTGGCGATGGTACAACCTTAAACTTTATGTAAACTGAGGGGTCTTCAACATCATCTTGATAACCCAGAGCGACCTCGTGGGAGCTGAGGGAGGTGCCACACCGCGGACAATGGGGGGTAACCTTATAACCCTGATACACCAGTCCCCTGTCCCACATCTGCTTTATAGCCCACCAGACGGTCTCTATGTATTTATTGTCCATAGTGATATAGGGATGCTCCAGGTCAACCCAGAAGCCGATGCGCTCGGTCATCGCCTCCCATTCCTTAAGGTAACCAAAGACACTCTCCCGACAGCGGGCATTAAACCGGTCAATGCCAAATCCCTCAATATCTGTCTTACTGGAAAAGCCTAGCTCCTTTTCCACCTCTAACTCCACTGGCAGTCCATGGGTATCCCAACCAGCGATGCGTGGGGTGTAATAACCCTTCATTGCCTTATAGCGAGGAATAATGTCCTTAAAGACACGAGATAACACATGATGTATCCCTGGGCTACCATTGGCGGTAGGTGGTCCTTCATATAAAACAAAGCGAGGGCTGCCTCGACGAGCATCTACACTCCGCTCAAAGACATTACTACTTTTCCACAAGCTGAGTATGTTCTCCTCAATCTGTGGAAAATTTGCCTTGCTACTCACCGGATGGAACACAACAAAAACCCTTTTCTATATAAACAGACTGCTGAAATTTACCCAGAAGTAACCTGACCCCGTCACCTGTCATTGCGAGGAGTGTCAGCGACAAAGCAATCTCTAGAAGGGATTGCTTCGCTTCGCTCGCAATGACGGTAAGAGTTGATTATTTTCACCACCCATGTGGGTTTACCCAAGTCTTTTATAGCCCAATATACTATCGTTCCCTCAATAAAATGACTACCTTGCGCGCCTCGCCCTCACCAATGCTCTGAGTGGTAACATCAGGGTGCTCAGCCAGAGTAACGTGGATAATACGCCTCTCATAAGCCGACATCGGCTCTAAAGAAAATGGCACTCCCCTAACCTTTACCTGCTCTGCCAAACGCCAGGCTAAAACTCGCAATGCTTCATAGCGGCGCTGCTTATACCCTTCAACATCAATAATTATCGGCACCCAGGCCTGCGTCTGATGAGCTACAATAAGCCTAACAATATACTGTAAATAAGAAAGGCTCTGCCCACGCCACCCAATCAATATACCCAGGTCATCACCCTTTATATCAAGAGCAATGGGAACAGTAGCCCCCTCCTCCCCCTCAACAAAAGCTTTGGCCTGAAGCACAACAGAAGCCACCACCCCCATCTCACTAAGCAATCTCTCTAAGACACTCTTAGCTGCCTCAGCTATATCACTCTCTTCTTCAGGCGTGGGCATCAATAGACTCACTCTAATCCCGACCTCCTCAGCACCCAGACCCAGGATGCCAAATCTACCTTCTTTTACGACGGTGACCTTTACCTTTTCTCGGCTGACGCCCAATTGCTTCAAGGCGTGTTAGATAGCCTCCTCCACGGCCTTGCTGCTTATCTCTAGGTTCTTCATCGCCTAACCCTTCTTCCTGTGCCGAACTCACTTCAACAATATCAGCACCCGCCGCCGAAGGTGCCTCCTCTACTCGAGCGATACGCTCCTTATACTTTCTATCCCTGATAAATGGCCTCCAAGCTAACAATTTATCTATAATAGATGGCCTCCGAGCTGCCAATTTACCCTTGCCAGATGGCCTCCAAGCTATCAATCCAGCCAAACCTCCCCAGCCAGTAACAAAATATTGGATAACAATGGTGATAACATTTGACACCGTCCAATACAGAGCCAGACCACTAGGAAGTGTTAAACTAAGCAAGCCAAACATCAGTGGCATCGTCCACAGCATCATCTGGCTCTGAGCCTTCTGTTTGGGGTCGACAGAGGGGGCAATCACCATCTTCTGCTGCGCCCACATTGTGCCCCCAACCACGATGGCTATAAGAATATTACCTTCGGCCAGGTTTAACCCAATGAATTCGTTGCCTAGGGGCACCATAGAATACACTACCGACCAGGAATAAAGATACTGAGACAGACCGAGAAATTGCTCAGGGGTTACCGCTAAAACCCTCATAATTGACCAGAAGAGAGCTATCCACACCGGCATTTGGACTAGCATCGGCACTACGCAACCGGCAGGACTTACCCCTGACTCCTTATACAGCCTCGCCTGCTCTTTAGCCAGTTTCTCCTTATTATCCTTACCATACTTCTTCTTAAGCTCAGCAATCTTTGGTTGAAGTGATTGCATGGCTTTGGTCGCCCGAAGCTGCTTTATGGTAAGTGGATACATCAAACCCCGAACAACAATTGTCAGCCCAATAATAGCCAGCCCAAAGCTACCAAACAGAAAATTAGACAGCACAATGAGGATGTTTATCATCGGCCGCATAGCAATGAAATTCCATATTTCCCCTATTATTCCCAATGAAAGCTACCTCGCTTACTACTTAATGTTGAACTCCTGTATCGCTCCAGTCTGCACATCTACCGCATAAAGACCATCCTCATCAGTATGAACATAAACCACCCCATCACTAGCGAAAAGGGAGGCAAATATCTTTTCTTCCAAGTCGACTAGCTTCTTCTTTTCATTATTAGCAGTGTCTATAGCATATACCACGCCTTCCTCTGTAGCAACAACGATTGAATTACCAACCAAAACTGGCGATGAGGAAACTGGGCTTCCAAGGTCAATGGCGTCTACCACCTCATCACCGGTTTCAGCATTTAAGATATAAACCTTGCCATCAAGGTTTCCGGCATAGATAGTATTATTATAAACAACCGGCTTTGCCCAGAACCAATTTCCAGGCTTGTTCTCAGCCTCATCCTCAACCGGGAACTGCCAGATTTGTTGTCCATTGGTGGCATCTATAGCATAGAGATGTCTATCAAAAGAACCAATATAGACTGTGTTATTATAGACCAAGGGAGTTGAGGCAATAGTCCCCTGAGTCTCAAAAGGCTCACTCCACTTTTCTTCACCAGTTGTTGTATCTATAGCATAGAGCTTCTTATCAAAGGAGCCAATGTACAGGGTATTGCCATCAATAGCCGGTGTTGACCAAATCTTATCCCCTGTCTGAAACTCCCACTCCCAACCACCAGTACCAGCATCCAGAGCATAGACTTTACCATCAGAGCCGCCAAAATAGACCTTGCCCCCGGAGACAACCACCCCCCCAACAATAGGCTGGAGATAGTCGTCTTCTCCACTGGGATATCTCCACTCCCTTGCTCTTTTGCTCCAACTAACGGCATAAATCTTACCATAATAGCCGCCAACATAAATCAAATCCCCATCCAGCACTGGAGTGCCATAGATGGGTGCTAGCGTAGATTCTGGCGCACAGCCAAACAAGCTACCGCCTGCCTTTGAAGGCTCCAGGGTAACTTCCCACAGGCGACTACCATCTGATTTATTCATGGCAACGAGCTTACTCTCCATAGAACCCACGAATAGAGTGTTATCAGCTACTATCCCCCCCGACCACCCCTTAGGCTGGCCGCCTGGAAGACAGCCGAGAACAGTTACCCCACCCAAGAGGAGCACAACCAGCAGAAGCAATGCCTTACCTAATAACACTTTATTATGCTTAATCCACACTTACCTACTCCCCCTAAAATAGACAGAATTAATACCGGGTATCATAACACAGGGTCGTAACCACCTGGGTGAAAAGGGTGGCAACGAGCTAGTCGCCTCACTCCGAGCCATACCCCTTTAACCAGACCAAACTCTGAGATGGCTTCATAAGTATATTGAGAGCAAGTCGGGGTAAAGCGGCAGGATGGTAGCATAACCGGCGATAGGGTTAACTGATAAAATCTAATGAGTTTTAAGGCAAACCTCTTCATGCTCCCCCCTTAATAACCGGGCTCGGGATAACAAACTAACAACCGATTTCTCAAGCTCAACATAATTGGCACTGGCTGCCCCAGGACGAGCCATAAATATGATATCCCATCCCGGCTCAAGTGGTGTTAGCCGTAATATTTCACGAAGCAAACGCTTGACCCTGTTTCTCGTTACCGCCTTACCTACCCGCTTACTAACCGAAAGCCCATACCTGGATAAGCTGAGCTTGTTAGGCAAAGCCTTCATCACTACCAAATTACTCGCCCACGAGCTGCCCTTATTATAGACTAATGCATACTGCTCTCGCTTAGTAAGGTATCCTTCTCCTCTCACTATTCCCACACTTAACCAGTTTACCGGTAACAGAACTACCTACTATTTCATACTACAGTCAATTTCTTACGACCTTTCAGTCGCCTTGCTCTTAGGACTGCTCGCCCACCGCGGGTGCTCATTCTCGCCCGAAAGCCGTGCTCACGCTTCCTCGGAATCCTCTTTGGTTGATAAGTTCTTTTCGGCACCCTGACTCCTTAATAGATTGAACTGATTATAGTTCCATCACCTCTTAACCGTCAATGTGACCTAAAGAAGGTTCAGCTGAGGCAAATTAGACGAAGTCCCCCAAAAAGTGGGTTGCTAGGAAGGAGATAAGTTAACTAGGTATCAAACTAACCGCGTATGCCAACGCCCCCTGTCTTACGGATATGAGCTGGCACATATGGTAGTAAGGCTAAGTGCCGTGCCCTCTTTACCGCCACCGCCAAAGCGCGCTGGTGCTTAGCACAATTACCAGTTCTACGACGGGGCTTAACCTTTCCTCTCTCACTGATGTAGCTACACAATTTCAAGGGGTCTTTATAGTCTATCACTTCAACCTTATCACTACAAAAGGAACAAAACCGGCGCTTAGGCGCATATCTTGCCCCGCCCCACTTTTTAGTCTTCGCTTTACTAAATTTCACTCTAGCCATTAGTCATAACTTTCCTAAATTCTAACTCCACCTAAAACGGGATGTCCTCCGGCGCCAACTCACCGACCTCACCGACCTCACCGACCTCACCGACCTCACCGACCTCACCGACCTCACCTTCCTCAGAAAGGGGAACTGCTACCCGCTTATCAAGAAATATTACCCTGTTGGCTATTATCTCGAGTCGAGAATGCTTTTGCCCGTCCTGGCTCTCCCATGTGCGTGTATGTAGCCTACCCTCAGCGTAGACACGCTGACCTTTAGTCAGAAACTGGTTGCAATTCTCAGCTAGCCGGTTCCAAGTAACTACACTAAACCACTCCGTCTCTTGTCTGCGCTCACCATCGGGAGTAGTATATACCCGGTTGGTGGCAACAGAAAATGAGGTTACCGGATTACCATTAGGGGTAAAACGCATTTCAGGTTCAGTCCCAACATTACCTATAATCATCACTTTATTTAAGCTTAACATTTCCTTAAACCTCCTTCCCCCTCCCCAAATATCTGGACGAGATAGGCATCCTCCCTGCTCAATCGCCCACTCTTATCAACAGATGCCGCAGAACCTCCTCAGACATTTTCAAGTTCGCTTCCAGCTCTTTGCTCAATATAGGCTCCGATTTAAACCGAGTCAACACATAACTACCCTCCATAAAATGTTCTATTGGATAGGCTAGCCTCCTTTTGCCCCATTGTTCCACTTCGGAAATAATGCCGCCCTTCTCTGTAATAAACTGGCTTATACTTTTTATTGTAGTATCGAGAGCCTCATCCACAACCTCTGGGCTAATAATTAGTACCAACTCGTAGTCACGCAATTGTTTATCTTCTACCTTTGATGCTTCCTTTGATACTTTTTTAGATACTTTTTTAGATACCATTTGTTCCCCTAGAAAATTTTGTTTCCAATTATAACACACAACATCAAATACAAGCAACACATATTCTGTTTAAAAAAAGATTGTTCATTATGGGTAGAATCAAGGCTAATAAATGCCAGATACCAACTAACTTGACACAACATATTGCCCCTGATAGACTATGGCTACGTGAAAGGTCTAATTACTACCTCCTAAAAGCTTCCTTGAACCAGAATGGCCCCGTGGTGTAGCGGACAAACATGCCACCCTGTCACGGTGGAGAACGGGGGTTCGAATCCCCCCGGGGTCGCATGTGCAATATGCTCTATGACAGGCCCTCATACTGAAGGTCAAAGAAGGGCTTAAATTCTGGTCTTGGTGTAACTGCCAAGACCTTCTTATCCATAATCCAGACAATGTCAAACAGCTGTTTGGCTAGGCGGTTACGCTGTTGATTGTCTGCCTGTTTCCAAGCCTCCGAGATATCTTTCAGAAATAAAGCTAACCTATCTAGACCTCTAGCTTGGTCCTAGCCGGCGCCAGTGATTGAAGCTGTGCTTGAATCATGTTATAGCCTGCCCGATATTCTTCCTTGGATTTGTGCCCCCACTCGTAAAGTTCCTTCCCTCTCTGTAAGCGCCTTTCGAGTGCTGCCCTGGGAAGGAAAATACTAGTATGGAGAATGCTAAATACATTGCCAGGGCACTATGGCAGGGACATGGGCAGAACTCCGATGTCAGGCAGTGCGTTCAAATAGCCCGCTTAAGCCAGGGAGATGGACAAAGGATTGACGAAGTGCTGGTGGCGCTGAGGAAATATGGCACATAAGGAGATGAGGCGTGCCGAGCTAAAAGGGATGTGGCTCCCAAGGGTAACATTCCAATGTCTTGTTCAATTCTGAACAAGTCCCCCTGTTATGTTTTCCACAATCCAATTACAGCCAGGCTACTCAGTCTGACGCCGACGATAACAGCTCCAAGCCAGCCGAGAAGGGGCAAGCTGGGCTGTCCAGCTTCTAGATGATGACTAGAAGTAGTTAACGAAAAGCTATCGTGGCGTAGCTAAAGGGCCTTGGCTTTAGTCTAGCTAAAATGGATTAGATTCGGCCTAGCTAAGGGGGTCTAGCTACAAAAAGAGCCTTAAGTATTACCCTTATGAGAGGGGGTTACCCCCATCCGTAAACATGTCTCGCGGAGATAATAATTACTTGATCATCCTGACTAGACAATTCGATGAAATGTGTCCTCGCTACATGATAGAATAAGCAGTATTATGGTGGAGAAAGAGCAAGCAAGAATCGTGGTTCGGGTTCAACCTAGTGCTAGGCTTCAAAGACAGGGCCTTGCACCTAAGAATTGCTGTGCCTCCGGTAAAGGGTAAGGCTAATCAGGAGTTAATCAAATTCCTCAGTGATATTCTGGGGGTGAGTAAGAGCAATCTGACTATTGAAAAAGGTATGACAAGTAAAATGAAGGTCATAGGTATTAGTGGCTTAACGCAAAACCAAGTTATCAGACGTAGCC
Organism: uncultured Dehalococcoidales bacterium; assembly: GCA_964595695.1. Classification (GTDB taxonomy): domain Bacteria; phylum Chloroflexota; class Dehalococcoidia; order Dehalococcoidales; family DAOVUZ01; genus DAOVUZ01. Next base: position 931 of record CAZQRE010000032.1, on the reverse strand, counting down.
AGATGAAGTAAATGCTATACACAATGGGTGATTGTTAGTCGCAGGAAAGTTTGACCTGACTAAACTTGCTCGCTTTGTTATAGAATTGCCATGCAGGATAGAACGAGCTACACAACGTACGCTCTTTGAACCTAACCGTGGCCTTGCATGGGCTCTGCCATCAGAGTATCATTGGTTATGATGCAACTTGTGCTAAGGAGACTGAAATTGTGAAGCTTCTTGGACAAATGGTCAGAGCTTCAAAGTTGCTATTAGAAACTCACCGAGAAGCTCAGGAAAAGATAGGGAAACCCATTATATTCTTGGATATAACGACTCATCGTAGCCCAGCCACTAGGCAGGCACGGGGGCATCACGATTCAGTCGCTTCTACGGAGTGTATCTGGCTAGATCCCGAACTGCCTTACCACACACAGGGGGCTGTAGCAGCTCATGAATTGATGCATGTGCTCCAAGAAGCAGGAGGCTTTTACCAAACTGCGTCTCTTCGAGATGATCAGGGCAATCCCCTTATCCCAGCAATTACTTGGCTAGGTACCACAATCAACAGTATGATCATGGATGAGATGGCTGATCGGTGGGCGATTAGCCGAGGCTTCAAAGTAAAAGATGAGTTAAGGATTGATGTCTTGCCGACGTGAAAAGTAAGAAACCTAATGAGCAAGAGCATACGAATTGGCAAGAGTACTATGCTGACATGGAGAGAATAGCCCGAGTCATTAGTTCGGGGCTACCAATCCACGGGCCTATAGTCTTGAAACCAGAAGCGCTTACGCAGATTCGAGCAGTGCACTACGCTGGGTTGCGTCTTAGATTGAGCCGGTTCGGCCTGTTTTCCGAGTTAGATAGTGTCTGGGCTGAACTCTGGCCTGAGGCCAGGTCTCTAGGTCAGGATGTTGCCAATATTGCTGAAGGTATCGGCGTTGATGAT
>CAZQRE010000031.1:6606-9109 GCA_964595695.1 uncultured Dehalococcoidales bacterium | reverse complement strand
GGTTATCCCCTGTATTGTGGGGCTCAAGCCCGTCGCATAATCCCTAATGTGCAACATCTTCTGGAGCAGGAGCTCGCCAGTGGCTCCAAGGTATTCTTCCTTTGCGACCATCATACTCCCGATGACCCTGAATTCAAGGTGTTTCCCCCGCACTGCATGGAGGGCACCGCTGAGGCGGAGGTCATTCCTGAGTTAGCCCGATACCAGGGTGAGGTAATACCCAAAAGACGCTATAGCGCCTTTTTTGATACCCCGCTTGAGGAGAAGCTGCTCAGGCTCAAGCCAGAGAAGTTGATTGTTTGTGGTGTGTGTACCGATATTTGCGTATTACATACTGTGGCTGAGGCTAGAAATCGTGATTGGGAGGTGGAGGTGCCGGTTGACTGCGTTGCCTCCTTTGATGACAGGGCACACCACTTTGCCCTGGAGCATATGGAGAAGGTACTGGGGGCAAAGCTAACCAGGTTTATGGTCAGTCAGGTTAAACTAGCCAAATTTGAACCCTCTGCGGCGGTCCTGTCCGGGGAGACGGCTGACATCTACTTTGCTCACACTATAGATATACTGCGTCACGAGGCGCTTAATCCGGTAGCGACTATGGAGGTATTCTCCAGTCGGGCAGGGATAATCTGTGGTATGGAGGAGGTCAAGGCTCTACTGGCTGAGGTTTTACCCGAGGATAACCGTGAGGTATGGGCTCTGGCTGAGGGTGAGGCAATGGACAGGAAGGAAGTGGTATTGCGTATAACTGCCCCCTATCAGAGCTATGGGCTATATGAAACAGCTATAGATGGTATTTTAGCCAACTGTAGTGGTTGGGCAACAGCCGCCAGGGAGTGTGTCGAAGCTGCCCAGGGGATACCTATCATCAGCTTTGGCGTTCGCCATGTTCACCCTTCGGTAGCTACGGTTATGGATTATTCAGCTATTATTGGTGGTTGTGCTGGTTGCTCCAGTATAGCTGGTGCTAAGCTGGCTGGCATTGAGCCGTCAGGGACTATGCCTCATGCCTTGATTATAATTATGGGTGATACAGTTACGGCGACTATTGCCTTTGATAAGTATATGCCGGCTGAGGTACCTCGGGTGTCTCTGGTTGATACCTTTAAGGATGAGGCTGAGGAAAGCCTGCTGGTGGCTCAAGCGCTGGGGGAGAAGCTTAATTCAGTTCGGCTTGATACCCCCGGCGAGAGGGGTAGGGTTACTGCTGACCTGGTCAAGGAGGTCAGAGCCAGGCTGGACTTAGCCGGCTTCAAAAAGGTAGGGATTTTTGTTAGTGGTGGCATTGACCCGGAGCGCATTAGCTACTTTATTGAGAATAGGGCTCCAGTTGATGGCTTTGGCATCGGTAGCTATATCAGCGGGGCTAAGCCCATTGATTTTACCGCTGACCTCCATGAGGTGGAAGGCAAGCCAATTGCCAAAAGGGGCAGAATCCCAGGCATTACCCCTAACCCCAGGCTCAAGCGGGTGGTATGGTGAGATTGCAAGAAGTGAAAAAACTGGTAAATTAGTAGTAATATGACAGCTACAACACACAAAATATACATTGGTGATGCTGAAACGATATTAAAGAAACTGCCTGATAATTTCTTTCAGTTAATGGTTACCTCTCCGCCATATTGGAATGTTAGAGACTACGGACATAAAGACCAAATCGGGCTAAATGATACCCTAGAGGAATATCTAGATAGACTGAATAGAGTCTGGGCGGAAATAGTAAGAACTTTACTGCCCGATGGAAAGATAGCCTTAAATATTGGAAATATTTATTATTCTGAGCCTGATGAAAAGCGCAGAACTACGGCTAACTTATCTCTTTTGACTTGGCAACAGTTGAATAACTTTAAAAATTTAAGATTTATGGGGACTATTTATTGGCAAAAAACAACATCAAGAGATGGTGCTGTTCTCTTCGGGAGCTATCCTTATCCAGCAAATTTTATGATTTCAAATGCCGTTGAACCAATCCATATTTTTAGAAAAGTGGGCAAACGAAAAGTGCCGAAAGAAATTAAAGAAAGATCAAAAGTTACACCGGAAGAATTTAGAAAATTTAGGGATGCTATCTGGAATGACATCAATGGGGTTGAAGACAAACATTGTGCTGCCTATCCGTGGGAATTACCAGCAAGACTAATAAGAATGTTTTCCTATGTGGAAGACTGGGTGTTAGACCCATTTTTAGGGAGTGGAACGACAACGAAGGCTGCGAAGGAGTTGGGAAGAAATTCGGTAGGGATAGAATTAAACCCTGATTATTTAACAAGAATTGAAGAAAAGGTGGGAATCAAACAAAGCGGCATGTTTACTGGCACTAATGAACTTAAACTATTGTTTAACGCAAGGAGGCGATAAAGAACAATGGAAAATCCCAAGACAATAAAAATAGATAATAAACTTATCAATATTATCAAGTCAGCTATTGATGTGGCACTTGAATACGAGGCAGCAACTAATGGAGAGAGGAAACTTGGAATAACAGGTGAAGTCGGTGAGGTCT
>CAZQRE010000031.1:0-6596 GCA_964595695.1 uncultured Dehalococcoidales bacterium | reverse complement strand
TTATTGCTATTATTGACCTAACTCCTACAGTTCTAGCGCATTCTCATACTCATCATCATAGAATTGCGGTGGAGTTTCTTTATCTATGTCTTTTGAGATGCTCCTCTTCTTAAACTCGTTACTCACTGCTTTAGCACGCTCCTTCATAAACGTTTGATAGTCGTCTCCCCATACACCAAAATCATCCAAATCTAAAATAAGATGAGTTTTCATGGTTTCTGTAAGCTGGGAGTTTACACTTTGGAATTTCCTCATATACCTAGATGGCGCCTGGGCTCTAATCTCTCTCTTATTGAGGAAATCGTCTACAATCGTTATGTTCAAAGTATGGTTAGCATTGTCTTCATCGCCAACACTTTTTAAATAAGCTCTTGGGAAGAAGTGGTGATAATTCTTACTATTGGCTTGCTTCAACCAGTAATTGCTGATATTAACTATTGAATTATCATTGAAAGTCTTTGGCTGGTGGTAGGCATAAATACACAATATTGCTTTGACGTAACTCCTACCAGCACTGAACCAACCGTTTTTAATTATGAATTCAGGCGAAGTATCTATACTCCAATCATATGTGGGAAGCTCGTCCTTTAGTATTTTGTCAATCCGCTTCACATCTTGGGCAAGCTTACCCTCAACTCCTGAAGAGTATCTCCCTGAAAGTGAACATCTCCAGAAGAAATCTTCTAAGTACCTCTGTTTTAGTCCCGTTGGTCTGTCTGGATGATGATAAAAGAAATAAGCGAAAGGGACGATTAAAGCATTATAGGGTAGAAGCTGAGAAACTGGTATTCGATAGAATCCCCTAAAGTATTCAACAGCTCTTTCAATAGCATCTATTGTATTAGGCCAAACATTGATAAAGTCTTTTTTATCCAGTTTTAGGATAGTCTGTCTTTTACATTCATCATCTAGAAACAGGGAAATGGTTTGAAGAACTATAGCATCTGAAATAGTTTCATAATCTAATGGTCTAAGGTCATCAATCAACGCATTAAACTTTTCGGATAAGTCGAAATTACTCTTGGGCTCAAACGTTTTCGCAACCATAATTTCGAATAATGTTAGCGGTTTTCCGCCAACATTTATTCTTGTGAAAATTTCGGTTGCAATATCAATCGGAGCTTCTTTGATTTGAATCGTTGAGTAGTTGTAGGATATTATGTGGTTCTTATATTCATCTAGCTTTTCATGGTATTCTTTTGGGTACTCTGCTAGTAAAGATAGTCCCCCGTATAGAAGATCCATAATTCGAATTATAGATTTTTGGTCTTTACCAGAAATATCTGTTATGACTATTTGCTCATCGTCTTTAGATTTGAGATCGATATACATTTCTGCAAAATCGTCAATCTTACGACCATCCCTTTCTACTTGAAGTCCCTTTAAACTTGCAAATAAAGCTGTCAATCTTTGTTGACCATCTAGAACAAATTCGATAAAGTCTCCTTCGTCTGGTTCCGGTAGTGTACAGTCCCCAATGTTCCTAACGGATCTCAGCCTTTCTTTAGTCTTCCAAAAGATTAGTGTACCTATTGGGTAGCCCTTCACAATGCTATCCATCAAGCTTGCGCACTTCTTCAAATCCCAGACGAACTCTCTTTGGAATTGTGGAATCTTAATCTGACCTTTTTCAATATCGCTTATCAATGTATTGAACATCCTGGGTTGTGGCTCTGGCGATATCATTTTGGCTCCTTTCAACAGTATAACCTATTAGTTTGAATTCTATTCCCCACCAATAGTGGTTGTCAATGTAGGTTGTTGTCTCCGTTTAAATTCCAGACACAGAACCTGCTTGGTGTCGTCAGTAACCTTTACCCGCTCATCTATGCGCCAGCCGACAACCCACAGGATTTGCTGTGGGGAGCAGACAATGGGAATTCGCTGACGCCAGGCATGAGTGATTTTGGTATCAATCATAAACTCCCCTAGCTTCTTGGGCTGGCTCATACCCAGTGGTTGAAACCTATCACCGGGCTGGCGACTGCGCATTACCAGCTTATCTCCAGTTTTATTAAAGTCAAAGTAGGCGGTAAAGAGGTTGTCTATCAACCTCACCCCCTTAGTCCCCCTCTCCATGATAGGAATATCTTCCTTGCATGAGGGGGAAGAATAGTTGGTGAAGGGGCTTCGCCCCTTCACGCTTCCCCCGATAAGGGGAATCATAGTTTCTGAAGGGGCCTTAGCCCCTTCGGGCTTCCCTTTTACTATGGAGGGAGCTATGATGGTTGCCTCTATATGCCAGCCAGGTAGCCGTGTTTCACCAGGGAGCTTTAGCTGAAACTCACCCTCCAGAATGGGGAAAGGGGATAAAGCCGCCGGGTCTGGACCTAGCAGGTAGCGGTTGTATTCTATGGAGAAGATTAAGCCTCTGGGTAGGCTGAGCCTTTTCCCCGCTGGTTTGGTTAAGGCGCTCATAATTTCTTCAATGTGGCGTGCCTCAATATCCTTGAGATTACCCAGCAACTTTTCTATGGCTGTCCGGAGCAGGTGCCGCTTTAGGGCAGGAGGTAACTCAAGAAATCTTTTCTTGTCTAGAACAATCGTGCTTTCTTGCTCTTGACCAATTTCACCCCATAACCGACCGATTTCTTTATCAATGAAGGCAAGGTCATCACCAGCAATGCGTCCGGTTCGGAGCAGGGCTTCAACTACCTGTGGGTTATAGCCTTGTAAGATGGGCAGGAGCTGGTGGCGGATTCTATTTCTTAGTGGTGATAGCGACAGGTTGGAGGCATCAATCCTGGGCGTAAGCTGGTGGTGGTGACAATAGCCGGCTGTCTCCTGTCGGCTTACCGGCAACAGGGGTCTTATTATGGTGAGGCTATTCCCTGAAGATTGCCACCGGCTACATGGTTGCAGTCCACGAAGCCCCCTGGTTCCTGTTCCCCGGATTAGGTGCATCAGTATAGTCTCTATGTGGTCGTCAATGGTGTGCCCTACCGCCACCCGGTCAGCGTCAATAGACTTGGCTACCTGAGCCAGGAAGGTATATCGCACCTCGCGGGCTGCCTCTTCTAATGAAAGGTGTTGCCGGGCTTGATAGGCTTTTACATCACGCTGTTCTATAGTAGCTGGAATACCGAGTTGGTGGGCTAAGTTGGAAACATAGCTGGCATCAGCCTCTGACTCAGCGCCTCGCAGTTGGTGATTCAGGTGAGCCAGGTGTAGCCTTATGTCCAGCTCCGCCTGGAGCTTAGCCAGAATATGGAGCAGGCAGACTGAATCTGGTCCGCCAGATACTGCCACCAGCAGGCAGTGCTGGCTTGATACCAGATGATGTTCCCGGATGAAGTGCAGTACCCGTTGCTCTAGTGTTGGTGGTTGCTTTCCTCTGATTGTTACCAATTATTCACCCTTCAGCTTGTTGGTTAAGGCTATGTGTTAAATAGTGGTGGGCATGCTCCACTCGCTTGTTGTAGCCGGGGTGGTCATAGATTAGAAGCTCTACCCAGCGGCTGGGCTGTGCCTCAGATAGATTCTGGTCAGCAAGCTTGGTCATAGTATTAATGAATGATTTTGGGTTATTAGTCAACCTCAAGGCATATTCATCGGCAGCTATTTCTAGGTGACGGCTATAAGTATTGGTCAAGGGTGCTACCAGCAGGCTGAAGGTAGCAAATATGAGCATCAGCAGGGGAAGGGCAGCTATATCTGATATACCGCTAAAGCCCAAAGGAAGCACGCTGGCATTCAGGGCAAGGTCAGCGACATAAAACCCGACTAGCCATATGGCTGACAGTATTACCAGAAGCCTGAAGGTATCACTATGGAGGTGATGTCCTAGCTCGTGGGCAGTGATTATCTCAATCTCGGGCGGTGAGTATCGCTGGAGCAAGGTATCGCTTAAGACAATTCGTTTAGTATTACCCAATCCCATTAAAGCGGCGTTAGCTGTAGTGCCTTTACTGCTCAGCTCTATGGCATAGACACCGCAAACCCCAACTTTGGCTCGCTGTGCCAGTTGCTCCAGCCTTAGCTTAAGGTCAGTATCGTCTAGTGGCTTCATCTTGAAGAAGAGGGGCACGATGATAATCGGGGCTAGAGTGGTCAGGATTAAGCTGAGCAAAACTACTGTACCCCAGCCGAGCAGCCACCACATTAGTGGAAAGCTGGTAATGAACCAGTAGATAGCAGCCACAATTCCAGAGCCAAATGCCAGGCTTAGCCCTCCGGCCTTGGCTTCGTCACCTAACCACCCAGTAAATTTTTGAATAGATAGACCATAGCGGTGGGGGAGAACAAAACCACGGTAGTAGCTTAACGGCGCTGACAGCACCCCATAGGTCACCATTACAGCCACAAAATAAATAGTAGCTTCCGGAACTACAGGCAAAGTAAGTAATCCGGCTAGCCTTACTGAAAGACCACTGAATACCAGGAGCAGCAGTAGAATACCAGCTAGCACCAAATCACCGAAGGCTAAGCATCGCCTGGATTTAGCATATTTCCTTGCCTTCTCCTGCCTTAGCGGGTTCAGGGTTGGCTCTTCTATGGGCTTTTTGTCAGGCTGGGACATTTTAGTCAACTTGTTTTCAGGATGAGTTTGGTGCGGTGGATGGACTGGGGATGATAGGTAAAACCCAGGGCGGCGGTGACCTGCTCTGGTCTTCCCGAACCGCTACTATCACAGCGCAACCTCATACCTATAGTGCAATATGGGTGATGCCAATCAATAAGCCACAGGTCATCAATTAAAGGTCTCAGGTCGTAGCTTCGCTTACCAGTATCCCTCTGGTGTTGCCACGGTAAGTGCTTTACTGAGAGCAAAGAGGTAAGTGCTGATTCTATATCTTTTTGTTCCTTTTCCGTTTCTACTTCAACCTTATACTCGGCATAGCCAACCTGTGATTGTAAGGATGGCTGGGTCAAGGCTATTTGATATACCTGTAGTATTTTAATGCCAGGCGGTAGTTGCTGGCTTACGGCAGCGGTGAAGAAATGCGGGGAGACCCATCGGCTACAAAGGATGTCCATTAGCTCGGCTTCGCTGGTTACGCCGACGGGGAGGGGTGCCGCTAGTGATATTCGGGGGTGGGGGCTAAATCCTTCTGAGTACGCCAGAGATATCCCGGCACGGTGAAATACCCTTTGCCATAGCCGCATTATATCTAGGTGCGAGATGAACTTTACCTCTTGTCCTCGACAGAACCTAATGCGCAGACGCTGCATTTTCTTCCTTAGACTTTTCCTTAGTCAATAGAATTTCTTCGATTTTTACCCCCCGCATCTTGGTTATTACCAGCTTCAAATCCTTATACCTTAGCTGTTCGCCTGGTTTAGGTATATGCCCTAAAAGGTTAAGCACAAAGCCGGCTACAGTTTCATACTCACCCGAGGGCAACCCCAGGTCCATCTCTTCGTTTGCCTCCTCAATACGCATACCGCCGTCGATTTGGAAGGTATACTCATTGATTACCTCATACTCCTTCTCCACTGCGGCTAGCTCATCCCCTACCGGACCTACAATTTCCTCCATTAACCGGCTGAGGCTGACTATGCCAGCGGTGCCGCCAAATTCGTCTATAACTACCGCCATCCGGTAGTTTTTATCCCGCATTTCGGTAAAGAGTTCGCTGATGCGCTTGGTCTCAGGGGTAAAATAGGCGGGGCGAATCAGGTCATCAATGACACTCTGGTTATCAATAGTGCCCTTAGCCTGAGCCATAAGCACATCCTTTACCGAAAGGATACCGACTACATTATCCATGTTCTCCTGATATACCGGGAAGCGTGATAGCGGTGATTCAGCATAGAGGCTAAGGAAATCGGCTAGTTTGGAGCCTTTCTCAATACACACCACTTCAGGGCGTGGCACCATAGCCTCACGAACTGGTCGGTTGCCAAAGTCAAAAACCTTGTGTAGCATCTCGGCCTCGTCTTCCTCCACTGTCCCCTCTCTGTGTCCTACCGATATCATGGTGCGAATCTCGTCCTTGCTGACCAGAGACCTGGGCACGGGTGTTCCTCCAACCATCCTGGTGAAGCCTGAAGCTATCCAGCTCAGCACAACCACGAAGGGGGTAAACAGCCAGGATATTACCTGTATTGGTCGAGCAAATATTAGAGATAACCTCTCCGCATGCTGTATAGCTATAGTTTTGGGGGTAGTCTCGCAGAATATGAGGAGGACGATGGTTATCCCGATGGTGGCAATTAGTACCCCTTGCTGTTGTCCCCAGAAAGAGACGGCCAGAACAGTAGCCAGGGCAGCAGCGGCGGTGTTGAAAAAGTTGTTGCCCAGCAGGATAGTGGATAGAAGCTTCTCCGGTCGCTCAATCATCTTGGCTACCCGTTTTGCTCCAGTTACTTTGGTATTAACCAAATGCTCAACCCTCACTCGCTGCAGAGAGATAAAGGCTGTTTCCGAGCTGGAAAAGAAGGCTGACAGAAGAAGAAACACAAAAATTAACACCAAGTATAGTATTTCAATACCAGACATATAGCATCACCTCCACTCTTAATATAAATAGCCCTCTTTTTAACCAAATCATATCATCGGCTAATAGGTGTGTCAAAACAGCTATTTGAGATTGTCTATCAACCTCACCCCCTTAATCCCCCTCTCCATGATAGGAATATCTTCCTTGCATGAG